>CAMBEF010000231.1 GCA_945865495.1 uncultured Bacteroides sp.
GCCTACGCCTAAGTATGAGATAAAAGAGCTGCAGCAGATTCTTGAAGAAAATGATGTAAAGCTTGGGCCTGATGCCGATACAATTGGAATAATATACCGTGTGGGCAATCTGATGCTTGAAAGTAAAGATTATGACAGGGCAAGAGACTGCTTTGCCATTGTATATGATATTACTCAGGATGAAGAGACAGGAACGATTCTTGCCCAGCTTATGAATTCGCAGGCTGGCGATATACAATAATTGTATGTCAGGCTGATAATTCATGTCTGTATACAGAAAGTTTGGAATGCTTTAACAAATTTTGAGTTATGATAAGCACAAATTTTGAGTTAGTTTGTTAATTGAAAATGTGCTGCCCCCTCTGATATAATTGCACTCACCAATTATAACAGAGGGGGTATTTTTATGAAAAAGATTTCTAAAAAGTTTGCTGTTGTGTGGGCAGCTGCGGTAACAGTGATGATTATTGCGATGATGGCGCAGATTATGCGGCCGGGGAATGCATTGGGGGCGCAGGAATATGACGGTCCGGACAGTGTGCAGGCAGGGGATACACAGGAGCAGGGCAGTCTGCACGTAAGGACAGAATTTGAGGATATTAAGGATATGCTGCGGCAGAGATGCATAGCGGTGCTTGAGAATGGTGTGAAGGTTGAAGATGTGGCGGTTCTGTCAGATGTATTTGGGGACAGGCAGATTAAGCTGCTGTATGATGCATTGGCAGCAGAGCTGGAGAATCAGGGGCAGACGGTACCTGATGGGCTGTATGCAGTTATAAGGGACAGCAGTGTCCCCGCAAAGTGGAGGATAATACTTGATTCGGCGGATGTGGAGCGGATTGCAGGTATTATGATGGAGTATATTGAGAATAACAAGGAGCGTCTGTATGATGGTGACAGATTATCCGACGCCAATGTATCTGCACTTGTGCGTGAGGCACTTGAGAGTGCGATGTCAGGTCAGGAGGGGCGCCTTATAGTATCAAAGGAATATATATCAGGCAGCAGTGACATAATCAGGGAGGTAATAAGCAATATAACCGGCAACGGCAGCTATCGGATACACCTGAGTGATGAGGATGTGAGAAGAATAACAGATGAGCTGAAAGGCCAGATACAGATGCCGCCGTCACAGAAACAAATACTTGGACATGAGGAGCTCAACGTATTGCTTAACGGATGGCAGGAGCAGCTTACAAGAAGCATCGGAGGCATGATAGATTTCTGCAATTCAAGGCTGGACGAGCTTGGCTCGGATATTGATTATATGGGAAGACGCGTCGATAATGACATGACATCACTGAAAGGTGAAGTAGACAGTGACATGAATTCGCTTGAGGGTAAGGTCGGTGAAGATATAACGTCATTAAAGGGAAAGATGAATGATGATATGGCATCGCTGGGAGGAAAAGTCAGCGAAGATATGTCTTCATTTGAGGAAAGAGTCAGCGAAGATATATTAGAAATCGGGGACAGACTCAGCGATGGTATATCATCAGTCAGGCAGGAGCTTGAGGCAATATCACAGCGTCAGGATGCATCAGATGTGCGACTGGATGTGATAAGGCAGGACAATGAAGAGAACATAGCTGCACTAAAGGAGAGTACAATGCAGCTTATAGAAGAGCTTTCAGCAGTATCTGACAGTCATGGAACAATGCTTATGCAGAATACATGGAATATTGAGAATCTGAAGTCTGTATGTGAAGCACTTGAGAATGATAAGATTTCAAGAACGGAATTTGATAGTTTTGAAGATTCAGTTAATGAGATAATTAGGGAAGCGCGTGAAGAAAATAATGCCGGAATAGCCCGTATATCTGAGGAGGTTAAGCGGCAGGGGAATAATATCAGCAGAATTAGTGATATGTATAACGAACTCGATAAGAGTGTCACGGCAAGATTTGAGGCAGCTATGGAGGAGACTAAGAGACAACACGAGGAATTACAGGATAATATTACAAAGGATGTTGAGAAAGCGAAGGAAAGCCTGCAGAAGAATATTGATAATGTGTCAGACAACATGAACAGTATGGATAAGAAACTTGATACTGTATCGTCAGAAGCACAATCACAGCTGGACAGGCAGAATAAGGAGCTTAATAAGAGAATAGACGGGATAATAGCGGAACTTGATAAGTCATCTTCAGAGTCTGATAAGAAGCTTGCAGAACTTATGAAGAGTATGCAGGATAACATAGGGGATACAACAAAGCTTGCAACATCACAGAAGAGTATTGTAGGAGCCATTAATGAGGTTTTTCAATATGCCAGTGACGGGAAGAGAGTCATAGCGGATGCAATAACTGCACCGTCAGCCGGAACTGGCGTAAAGACAGAGATTAATGCATCATTTGGTGTTATGGCGGATAATATCAGTAAACTTGCCAAAATTAATTATGACAAGGGGCTTGCGGATGCAGATTCTGTAATTAACACATCAAGTGACAATTATAAGGCCGGGGTTGACAGCGCTAAAAAGGGAAATGCCTCGCCTTCACAGGTACTTGCAGGAGTTACGTTCACGTCGCTGGGAGGAATTAATCAGACGGGAACTATGCCTGACAGAGGAATGCTTAACTGGAAGCCGTCTGCCGGAGAGGTTATGAGAATCCCGGAAGGCTATTACAAAGGAGGACTTATAGATTCATCAGCTGCTTATGATGCCGGAGTTAAGGCAGGACTGACGGCTGAAAAGAAACAAAGTTTCCTTAAGTACACGATAGATAATATATGCAGTACTCCTTATCAGGAAGACAGTAATGATATAACGTACAATGTTGACGGATTCAGTAGAATATATTACAGATTCAGCTCCAGTTACGGAGAAAATGATAATGATGAATCATTCGGTAAAGCAAGTCTTACAATTAATAATCAAAGCCAGTGCGAGTTTGATGAATATGATGAAGATGATAACCGTATATATGGAGGGAGAACTTATGAAGGAGTATTTGACTGCAGTGGAATGTCAACGATAACAACATCTGTATGGATACGATCCGGCAGTTCAAGATGGGGGTCAGCATCTTTTCAGATTACAGATGTAGAGTAGAACTTGTTGTCGCTGCTAAAAAATAGTATAATAGCAATATTACATAAATTAGCAGGAAGGCAGCAGTGTATTAATGAGTATATTGAATCTTGAGAAGATAACGAAGGTTTATGGCGAAAGGACATTGCTTGACAATGTCACTCTTGGTATAAATGAAGGTGATAAGATTGGCGTTGTAGGAGTTAATGGCTGCGGTAAGTCAACACTCCTCAAGATAGTAGCAGGTCTGGAGGAGGCAGATTCAGGTAAGATTGTAAAAGGCAATGACGTAACAATATCATATCTGCCTCAGACACCTGTGTTTTCTAAGGATGAAAGGATAATAGATTATGTTGTCAGCGGTGCGTTGGATATTGCGACAAGCTATAATTCCGGAGGCTCTGAGCATGAGCTTGAGAATTACGATTCAATAGCCGGGGAAGCTAAGACTATTCTTACAAAGTTAGGGAT
>CAMBEF010000232.1 GCA_945865495.1 uncultured Bacteroides sp.
ATTAATATATCAAGGAGACGTAATCCGTATGTGCAGCTTATACTGTATCCTGCAACAGTCCAGGGGGATGAAGCTAAGTACAGTATTGTAAAAGGAATACGCAAGCTTGATTCCATGGGGCTTGATGTAATAATAGCAGGACGTGGAGGCGGTTCGATTGAAGACCTGTGGGCGTTTAATGAGGAATGTGTGGCAAGGGCAATATTTGACGCAGCTACACCGATTATATCAGCGGTAGGGCATGAGACTGATTTTACAATTGCGGATTTTGTTGCAGATATGAGGGCACCTACACCATCAGCTGCTGCAGAACTTGCAGTCGCGGACATTACCGGAATTGAAGGAGCAATAGAACAGTACAGGTCAAGACTTAACGGTGCAATGAATTATAAGCTTGAGCGTATGCGTATGAGGCTTGAACAAAGAGCAGCAAAGCTTAAGTATCTGAGCCCGGAGTCAAAGCTTAATGAAAACAGACAGATTACAGCTGATTATGAGGACAGGCTTAACAGGGCAATCAAGTCAATTGTGACCATGAAGAGGCATGAACTTGCAATTAAGGCAGAGAAGCTTCATGGGCTGTCTCCGCTCACGGCGCTTAAAGGCGGATATGCATATGTTGAAGATGATGGCGGGCGTCCTGTGCGGAGTATCGGCGATGTGAGTGCCGGCAATAATATCAGGGTTAATGTTACTGACGGAATTATATCAGCATGTGTAACGGAAGTTGCAGCAGCTGACAGCAATGAAAGGAGTTAGCAGATGGCGAAAGCAGCAACTGTTGAGGAATCATTTGCAAAGCTTGACGAGATAATATCACAGCTTGAGAGCGGTGCGCTTTCACTTGATGACTCATTTAAAAAATATAACGAGGGCATGAAGCTTATCAAAAGCTGTAACCAGCAGCTTGATAAGGTCGAAAAACAGATAATAGTGCTTGATGAAGACAAGGGTGATTCAGATGCAGTTTAAAGATATTCTTAATAACAAAGCAGAAGCAATTAATGATATTATAAAAGGCTTTCTCCCGACGGAAGATACTATGTCATGCGAAGTTGAGAAAGCCATGAATTACAGTGTTATGGCAGGAGGTAAGCGCATACGTCCGCTTATTATGGCTGAGACATATAAGCTGTGCAATGGCAGTGAAGAATGTGTGGCGCAGGTGCTTCATCCGTTTATGGCGGCACTTGAGTTCATACACACGTATTCGCTTGTACATGACGATCTTCCGGCAATGGACAATGATATGTACAGAAGAGGCCAACTTACAACGCATGCGGCATTCGGAGAAGATATGGGGATTCTTGCCGGTGATGCGCTTCTTAATTATGCTTACGAGACTATGTTGAGAGCAGCATGTAATATGCCTGATATGTACAGGGAACGCAGTATCCGTGCAGCGTCGGTAATTGCAAGGAAGGCAGGAATATATGGTATGGTTGGCGGACAGACGCTTGATGTGAAGCTTACGGGCATGCCGATGAATGCCGAGCAGCTTGATTACATTTTCAGGCTTAAGACAGGTGCGCTTATTGAAGCAGCATTTATGGCGGGTGCAATACTTGCAGGCGCTTCTGATGAGGTTGTTGCAAAGCTTGAGAAAGCGGGAGATCTTGTCGGAGTTGCATTCCAGATACAGGATGACATTCTTGATGTTACAGGAGATGCAGAAGTCATAGGCAAGCCGGTATTAAGTGACGAGAAGAATAACAAAACGACATATGTTACACTCTACGGGATGGACAAGGCAGTATCGGATGTCGCAGAGCTTTCCAATGAAGCAGTTGATATCATATGCGGTATAGGCGGTGAAGGATTCCTTGCTGACCTCGTGAAGTATATGATACACCGCAACAAGTAATAGTAAAAGGCAAGAATGAGGGTTAATATGATTCTTGATAAGATAAACAAACCTAATGACATCAAAAGAATAGATCCCGAAGAATACGAGCAGCTTGCACAGGAGATACGCCAGTTTCTTATCGACAGCATAAGTAAGACGGGAGGCCATCTTGCATCCAATCTCGGTGTGGTTGAACTTACAATGGCACTGCACATTGTATTCGACCTTCCGACGGATAAGCTTATATGGGACGTTGGTCATCAGTCATATACGCATAAGATTCTGACCGGACGCAAGAATCAGTTCAACAAGCTACGCAAATATGGCGGTATGAGCGGCTTCCCTAAGCGTAATGAAAGCGATTATGATGCATTTGACACAGGACACAGTTCAACATCAATATCGGCAGGCCTAGGTTATGCAAGCGCACGCAATATAACAGGTGAAGATTACCACGTTATATCTGTCATAGGAGATGGCGCGCTCACCGGAGGAATGGCATATGAAGCACTTAATAATGCATCATCTCTTAAGAAGAATTTTATTATAGTCCTTAATGACAATTCGATGTCCATATCTGAGAATGTAGGCGGCATATCAAGAATTCTCGATGATGTGCGTTCTTCATATTCTTATTATGACCTTAAGGAGGATGTTAAGAATACTCTTCACAAGCTTCCTAACGGTGACGCACTTGTAGAGAAGATTAAAAAGACAAAGAGCAATATAAAGCAGTTTATAGTGCCGGGACAGATATTTGAAGATATGGGGATACAGTATCTCGGACCTGTTGACGGACATAACATACACAAGCTGATTAAGATATTTAACATAGCAAAGAGAATAGATTCGCCTGTGCTTGTACATGTTGTTACGCAGAAAGGTCATGGCTATGCACCTGCGGAGAAGAATCCAAGCAGGTTTCACGGAATCGGGCCTTTTGATGTGAAGACAGGCAAGTCACTGTCGGTTGGCAGAGGTGAGAGTTATTCGTCGGTATTTTCAGGTAAGATATGTGAGATTGCAAAGAAGGACAGGTCGGTTGTTGCCATAACTGCGGCCATGCCGGACGGAACGGGACTCGACAAGTTCAAAAAATGGTTTCCGGACAGGTTTTTTGATGTCGGGATTGCGGAAGAACATGCGGTTACATTCTCGGCGGGACTTGCGGCCGGCGGAATGAAACCGGTATTTGCAGTATATTCATCATTCCTTCAGAGAGCATTTGACCAGATACTTCATGATGTATGCATGCAGCAGCTTCATGTTGTGTTTGCAATAGACAGGGCAGGTCTTGTCGGAAGCGACGGAGAGACGCATCAGGGAATATTTGACCTGTCATTTCTGTCGGTAATTCCCAATATGACTATAATAGCACCTAAGAACGGATGGGAGCTTGAAAATGCACTTGAGTTCGCTCTGGAACATTTTTACGGACCGATAGCAATACGGTATCCGAGAGGGTGTGCATATACCGGGCTTTCAGAATACGTCCAGCCGATAGAATACGGTAAGAGCGAACTTATTCATGAAGGAAGCCATATATGCCTGATGGCAGTCGGCAATATGATGGAGACAGCACTTACGACAGGTGAACGTCTTAAGGAATATAATATAGATGCAACCATAGTTAATGCAAGGTTTGTTAAACCA
>CAMBEF010000233.1 GCA_945865495.1 uncultured Bacteroides sp.
AAACAATCCTTATAAATATTATTTTACTATGCCGTATTCTGTACTTAATACTTTTTATCTTATATTGTCAGCTGCGATAAATGCACTTATAAGTATAATTGCAATACAGATATCCATATCACGGCGTTCGATTGTATGGCGCTTAGTGATGCTTATGGCAAGTGCGGATATAAGGATTATGATTACTTCACAATGTACTATCCACAGCAGTTTTGACCAGTAAGTGGTTCCTGATACCTGAAGTACAAAAACGATAACATTAGCAACGAGTGCAAGCCAATACAGAATATGCATGAAGGTAACATTTGCAAATGTATCATATGTAAGAAGAAAACCAATGACAAGAAGCGGAAGTATAAAAAAGCAGCTTTATCCGGTGAATGCGACGAGTCCAAGCCGGCGGAGTCTTCCGCACATACCACCATTAACGATTACAGATGCCACTGCCATTGCAAGGCCGAGAACGAATGATATAAGACCGGTCAATGCCGCAAATGCATGTTCATTGACTATACTGTATATAAGCGCTGTCTTGGTTCCGTTAAGCAGCCTTGGAAAACGTGTAACTCCTATTGCAGAACGGTATTGTATCTCAAGACTGAAGCTTTCCTCAGGAACCTGTATAAAATACCAGTGGGATGGTCTGCCAAGATTAAAAACATCATTGCGCAGTTCTTCACTGTATACATTAAAACCGTTTATATATACATTAACTGCACAGTTGTGCGCGTAGAAGGCAATATAGTCACCTATGAGGTCATCACCAGATATGTGCCCGGACATAATAGCTTTTGACGTTGAGTTATTGACATGTGCCGGGAGAGTCTCATATCCGGAATGACTATCGTATTCTATAAGGTATTCTCCGGACAGCTCTTTTACCGGTTCATTATTAAGCACCAGATTGGTTATGTAGGTGTTAAAATATACAATAACACCCATTACTATAACAATGATACAGGCTGCCATAATGCTTAGTTCGTATACGTTGATGTTGTGCCCCTTAAATTCATTTTTCATTAATAAACTCCATTTCAATAAAAATTTAAATTGCTGATAATAACAGTAAATATATGATGTTTGGGTCAAAAGACCCAAACTTTATTATAAAACTAGATATTATATAAGAAAGTTTACCATATTTTATCAATGAATTAAGTATTTTTAACGTACATGATATGTGATATAATATAATAAATAATTGCCAAAAAAGAGTGAAAAGAGGCACATATGACTAAGAAGAAGCTTGCACTTGAGGTTATAGAGAGACTGAAAAATGAATATCCTGATGCAGCCTGCACGCTTGATTATGATGATGCATGGAAGCTGCTTGTAAGTGTACGTCTGGCGGCACAGTGTACTGATGCGAGAGTTAATGTTGTGGTTGAGGGACTGTTTGACAGATATCCAAGTGTGGCGGCACTTGCGGCGGCAGATGTTGATGACATAGAGAATATCGTTCGTCCGTGTGGACTTGGCAAAAGCAAAGCACGTGATATAAGCGCATGTATGAAGATGCTGCACGAAAAGTATAATGATACCGTGCCGGATGATTTTGATGAACTGCTTAAGCTTCCGGGTGTTGGGCGTAAGAGTGCTAATCTTATAATGGGGGATGTATTCGGCAAGCCTGCGATTGTGACAGATACACACTGTATAAGGCTTGCTAACAGGATAGGACTTGTTGACAATATAAAGGAACCTAAGAAGGTAGAG
The DNA here is from genome assembly GCA_945865495.1 of uncultured Bacteroides sp. Taxonomy (GTDB): domain Bacteria; phylum Bacillota; class Clostridia; order Lachnospirales; family Lachnospiraceae; genus Bacteroides_F. The sequence continues at coordinate 1,717 of CAMBEF010000233.1, forward strand.
ACGGCACTGTGGAAGATAATTCCACCGGAAGAAGGCAGTGACCTCTGCCACAGGCTTGTAATACACGGAAGGGAAGTGTGTACGGCAAGAACAGCACCATATTGCGACAGATGCTGCCTTGCTGATATCTGTCATAAAAATATCTGAATAAATATTCAATATAGCGTCAATCCTCTATTATATATTACAGGCGTTAAGAGCCTGCAGAATGGAGGAGCAGATTAAAGAATGTCAGATATGTTTTGTTTTCAGTGCCAGCAGACAGCGGGCAATCAGGGCTGTATTAAGACCGGAGTGTGCGGTAAGCAGCCGTCAACAGCCAACCTTCAGGATGAGCTGGTAGCAGAGCTTATACGCCTTGCACAGACAGCACTCGATAACGGGCAGATGTCGCATGAGACAGATGATTTACTTATGGATGGGCTTTTTACAACCTTAACTAACGTAAATTTCAGTGATTCTGCGATAAAAGCATTTACGGAACGTGTGGTAAAGATGTGGGAAGAACTTGGAGGTGGCAATATCCCGGTTGTATCGCTATGGGAGGGAGATACGGACATTGTATCGCTTCGTTCCACTCTGCTGTTTGGACTGAAAGGGATGGCCGCATACGCACACCACAGCAGGAATCTGGGATTTCGCGATGATGAGGTGAGTGGCTGGTTCTATAAAGGATTAACTGAGATAAACAAGAAACATACAGTACAGGAATGGCTTGAACTTATAATGGAATTCGGTCAGATTAATTTCAAATGCATGCAGATGCTTGATACGGCCAATACAGCAACGTATGGGACGCCGGTACCGACAAAGGTCAATACTGACATAAAGAAAGGCCCTTTTATTGTAGTCTCCGGACATGACTTAAGAGACCTTGCACAGCTGCTTGAACAGACAGAGGGCAAAGGAATAAATATCTACACGCACAGTGAGATGCTGCCGGCACATGGTTATCCCGGACTGAAAAAATATCCTCATCTTGCGGGCAATTTCGGAACGGCATGGCAGAGCCAGCAGAAGGAATTTGAAGATATACCGGCACCTGTGCTGTTTACCACGAATTGTCTTATGCCATGGCGTAAAAGCTATAAGGATAATCTTTATACAACGTCAGTTGTTGGTTACGAAGATATAAAGCATATCGAAGGGGATGAACACGGTAACAAGGATTTTACACCTATTATAGAGCATGCATTAAGGCTTGGCGGTTATGAGCATGACAGAAGCATGAGCGGAATAAACGGAGGCCACATCCTTACAACCGGTTTTGCACACGGAACCGTTCTTGCCAATGCGGATAAAGTAATTGAGGCTGTCAAGAGCGGCGCGGTAAAGCATATATTCCTTGTCGGCGGCTGTGACGGAGCACATCCGGGACGTAACTATTATACGGAATTTGTCAAGCAGACACCTATGGATTCCCTGATTCTTACGCTGGCTTGCGGTAAGTACCGCTTCAATGATATTGATCTTGGTGAGATTAACGGACTTCCGCGTATACTTGACATGGGGCAGTGTAATGATGCCTACAGCGCGATAAAAGTGGCAGCAGCACTTGCGGAAGCATTTGGCTGCAATATAAATGAACTTCCGCTTACGCTTGTACTCTCATGGTACGAACAGAAAGCCGTATGTATTCTTCTTACACTGCTTTCACTCGGAATAAAGGGAATATATCTCGGACCTACATTCCCGGCGTTCATCTCAGAAGGAGTTGCAAGAGTCCTCACAGAGCAGTTCGGACTTCAGCCGATTACGG
>CAMBEF010000234.1 GCA_945865495.1 uncultured Bacteroides sp.
CAGCTATTTCAGATTCTATCTGTGCCATACCTCATGTGCAATTGCCACAAGTAAAAGTGCCGAATACACTTCTACTATGAGCTTCCATGCCAAACTCCAGCCATGAACACAGGCAAGAACCATGAGGATTGCAAGAACCCACGTTGCTCTCTTTATATTTTTCATTGCTTTATACTTAACGATATGCTAAGATGTCAGAGAAGAGCTAGGGGCTTTCGCCCCTTTTCTCTTTTGTGGATTGGCTACCTATGACTTAATTGCTGCTATCAATGCTGCCAGGGCTGTGACCGCTTCGATAAGCAATTCAATTATGTCTTTGGTAGTCATTTTCTTTTCTGACTTTCTTTTCTTAGACATTTCGTTTTTCTCCTTTCCTTTGATGAGTTTATTATATATTAACTTAAAGTTAATGTCAATACTAAAAGTTAATTTTTTTTACTTTTTTCTTGCTTTTAGTTAACCGTCCTATTATAATATTATTTAGGAGGTGGTAACTATGTATAATACAGAATTTGAAAGCGCCATCAATGCTCAATTTTCAAAAAATCTCCGTTTTTTTCTTGAAAAAAATGATTTAACACAATTAGATTTTGCAAAGAAAATGAATGTAAGTACTGCTACAGTATCCAATTGGTGCAAGGGAATCAAATCTCCCCGTATGGATAAAGTAGACTTAATGTGTAAGATATTTAACTGCTCTCGTTCAGATTTGGTTGAGGATAAAGGAAGCCTTATTGGTAAGAAAAAATCAAAAAGCATACTTATTCCCGTCCTTGGCCGCGTAGCAGCCGGCATACCAATAGAGGCTACAACCGAGATAATTGACACCGAAGAGATTCCGGAAGAAATGGCCAAGACGGGTGACTTCTTCGCGCTCAAGATAAAAGGCAATTCAATGGAGCCGCGCATTATGGACGGTGATGTCGTAATTGTCCGCAAACAGGATGAAGCCGAGAATGGCGATGTTATTATTGCTATGGTGAATGGTGATGACGCCACTTGCAAGCGCCTGAGAAAATACAAGGACGGCATTGAGCTTATATCAAACAATCCTTCATACAAGCCTATGTTCTTCTCTGATATGGACGTACAGACCAAGCCCGTCAGGATTATCGGTAAGGTTGTTGAGCTGAGAGGGAAGTTCTGATATTCGTTATTTATGAGGTATAAATGTGCATACTACGATGAGTCATTCTGGCTTACACAGAAAGCTATGGGAGAATTGTTTGGGGTTAATGTACCTGCAATTTCAAAACATTTATCTAATATATTTGCAGATGGCGAATTAGAGAAAAATTCAGTTGTTTCCATTTTGGAAACAACTGCAGCAGACGGGAAAAAATATAATACCCAATATTACAATCTGGATGCAATTATTGCTGTAGGATATCGTGTAAACTCTATTAAAGCGACTAAGTTCAGACAATGGGCTACTGCTACGTTAAAAGTTTCCGATTTCGATGAAGCCACAAAGAAATATTTGAAATAAAAAAGCCGCCCCACTCTACCAAAGCAAGGCGGCCAAGCTCTCGATGATACGAAAGCCCTAAGCAAGCATATTGTAAAGTCACAAAATCAGAATAAATTTTTATACTTTTTGCATATTTCATTTGACATTGTCATAGACTAATTATATAATGAATGTACACAAAAACATTGCCGTTAACCGGCAGTATATAAGACACAGTCCCTAGCGGACAGCATTCATTATGAAAGGTCTCACAGCAATGTGAGGCCTTTTGTATTTACAAAAATAAAAGCCCCTGTGCTACCAACACAAGAGCTTTCGCACATTGACAATTTAATATCTGCTCATTACATTTATCAACATTTAATCAATTTATCATTGCTTTTTTGTTGGTTCATCAGTATAATTTGATTGTAACCTTTAATAATATAGGTTAGGGGTGATTTGTATGGCTACAAAAAGCATTTTAAAAACCGTAGAGGTCAAGGATAACACGTTGGCACAGGCGCTATATGATGCACTTCAGGAAACCAAAACAAAGCAGAGTAAGCATGTAGAGTTGTCAAGCCCATGTGTAGAACTACGAGGTGAACTCGTTAAAGAATTTTTTAAGGACACAACTGATGAGTGACAGGCAATATATTCAGATAAATTTAAGTGATATTATTAAGGGTATCGGAGAGGAGCAGACAAAGAAGCTTCTCTCTTCTTTTTATTGTCCTTTAAACAAAGATGTTGAAAAATTCTTAAAGGAACGTGCAATCGAATTTTCTAAAAGAGATCTTTCAAAAACACATTTGGTATATTGGGGTTGCCCTGACGGGCATGATAGAGAGCTTGTCGGATATTATACAATCTCGCACAAATCCATACTTGTATCAAAAGATAATGTCAGTAAACGATTATACAGGGGATTATCTGAATTTGGAGAATATGATTCTTTCTCCAAATGCCGCCGACTTCCAGCAATACTTATTGGCCAATTAGGCAAAAATTTTGCTGATGGCAATGATACGCTCATAACCGGTGATGAACTTCTTCACATGGCTTTGGAACGTATCAAAAATATTCAGTATGAGATTGGCGGACGATATACATATTTGGAGTGCGAGGACAAACCTCAACTCATTAATTTTTATGAGAGTAACGGATTTTCTAAGTTCGGAAAACGATATCTCGATAATGATGAGACAGATATTAATGGATCATATCTTATTCAGTTATTAAAGAAAATATAAATAAAAAGCCCCTGTGCTACCAACACAAGAGCTTTACCGATATCTACCAAGCCTGAGCCTGATACAATACCCAAACACATTTCATATTGTATCATATAATGCGCCCGGCTTGCAAGTAGGCGTATTTTTTATACCCTTTTTTCATACTTTTAAGAAGGAGGATGCAATATGAACAGTTATGATATCTCATTCAGACCGGAAGAGGTTATACAGTATCTTCGCAAGTCCCGTTCTGATGACCCTAACATGACAATTGAAGAGGTGCTTGAGAAGCATGAGCACATGCTGCGTGACTTTGCAGTTAATCACTTCGGTGCTCCGGTACCTGATTGCAACGTGTACAGGGAAGTGGCATCCTCCGAGACTATAGACGGACGCCCGGAGATGCTCCGTCTGCTCCGTGCCATTGAATCACCGGATATACGTGCCGTTCTTGTTGTTGATGTGCAGCGTCTGAGCCGTGGTGACCTTGAAGATGCCGGAAGGCTTATGAAGCTTTTAAGATACACCAATACGCAGGTAATAACTCCCATGAAGACATATGATCTAAGGGATGAGTGGGACCGTGATATATTTGAACGTGAGCTTAAGCGCGGCAACGAATACCTTGAATACTTTAAGAAGATACAGGCGCGTGGACGCCTGCAGTCTGTTCAGGAGGGTAACTATCTCGGCTCAAAGCCTCCATACGGATATGACAGGGCTGTAATCCGTAT
>CAMBEF010000235.1 GCA_945865495.1 uncultured Bacteroides sp.
AGCTTTGTTCTTAACGTAGTATTCCGTAATATGCTCTACAATCTTACGCCTGTGCTTATTGTTACGGGCAAATGATGACTGGTCAACACTCTGACCTTCTCTTTCAAGGCGGTACTGGTAAAGATACCTGTCAATCGGAAGAACTGTCTTAACATATGGAAGCGGGAATATGTCGTATTCCATATCATCATAGAATACATGCTCGTCAAAACGTATATTATTATCTTTGAGAATCTGTGTTCTGTATGATACAAAATGAAAAAGGTACTGCTTTGAATAATCAAATAATTCCTTATCAAAATCATAAACCTGTCCGTATATAAGAACTTTTCTGCCAGGCTTTGGCACGGCTTTGCCTTCGTCAATCTGTTTGCGGTTCCACACATTAGATATCCTGACATTCGTTGTCTTCTGAGTCTTCTCATAGACCTTCCTGAAGTTAGTCAGAACCATATCCGCATCATGAGCTTCCATCTCAGCTATAACAGCCTTTAATGCAGAAGTATCAACCCAGTCATCAGCATCAAGTGGGCGGTAATATTTGCCTGTGGCAAGCTCTATTCCCTTATTAAGAGCAGAACCATGACCTCCGTTCTCTTTTGAGATAACTCTGAATGTCCCGGGATATCTGTTTTCGTATGTTTTGGCAATAGCTGCCGTATCGTCCTTAGAACCGTCATCAATGACGAGTACCTCAAGCTTATCCATATACTCATCGCATATGAGTGAATCCAGCGTCTGTTTAATGTACTTTTCCATGTTATATGCCGGTATGACAACCGACAAAACTTTATTGCCCATGTGTATTAGCTCCTTAATCCTTGTTAGTTAATTTTTAAATAATTTTTCCAGTAATCAATATTAGTAATCTCACCAATACGGTCATGCCATTCCCAGCTTGAGTCAAGGATAGTTGTACGAATGGCTTTCTTGGCTTTATTACACATATGTTTTGCCTGAATAAGCTTTAACAGGCTCTTTTTGTATACGCAATACTTATTCTGCCGGCGGTTGCATACAATAAGCTGCTTGGCTCTGTATGGGTAAGCATTATTAATACTGCAATCGACAGTAATTGACTCTTTTTTGGCAGGCAGCAGATAATTAATCAGAAGGCCTTTTTTAGAAACGTAATTGACTGATTCAGAATTATCTATTCCTGCAAGTACACTGCCATCGTCATCATCAAGCCACGGCTGGTTATATCCGGACAGCCGGCTCTGAAGTTCAAGGGCATCTGCTGTCTTGAATGCATCAATCCCTTCACAAAAATCAAGAATTGCCTGACAGGCAAGAATTGTCCTGTTGTAGTCATAATTGAATATATAATTATGAAACATCTCAAGGTAGAATGATGCATACCGTTCTATATGCATACCGCCCAGCTCTGCCATTGTTATAAGTTTATTACGGACATCATAGTATACTATTGATGCGGGACGCTGATTCTGGAAAAACGGATGCCATACATTAATTCCATTCATTGTAATGACTTCAAACTTATTACGCACACCGTATTCAACATCATCCATATGTATAAAAAACGGCATCGGAAGATTGTCATCTGTTATTACAGACAGAGGCATGCAACAATAGCACCATGCATTATAATTAACATCCTTCGGGCGTTCGTTGGTAAGAACATTACGGATAGTTCTCAGATCAATATTCTTATTCTCAAACTTCAGCATTCCGCCATGATATAAGGCTGCATTCTCAAACTGTTTAGGCATGTCGTTAAGAATAAGCATGGCGCCGCCTATCATTGCGTTGCTGTAATATTGAGGCTTGAGAAGTGAAAGCAATGTATATGTACGTTCAATCGTCTGAGGGTCAAATACAATATCGTCATCCATAAGAATGATATGTGTGATATTATCTGATACCATGAGCTTCTTGGCTTCAATCATACAGCGTGTAAAGCCGCCGCTTCCTCCAAGATTCAGATTATCCACACAGGTTATGTCTTTATCTGAAATCTGTGCCTTATCAAGAGAGCAGCCATTATCAGATATGATAACCTTTACCTTGCCGCAAAGTGTTGAAGATGCATTGTCAAGTATTGAAGACTTCAGACTTGCTATATTCTTATATACAAAATCTTCACGTTTATATGTACATATTCCGAGTGCAACTTTGACATCGTTTATAATTGACAAATCTGAACTGTAACCGGCAGCATATATTCTTACCGGACCATTTTCAGATGCAATTCTGTAATAAGCGATAGTACCCTCGGAATTATCAGGATATGTAAGAGTTAAGCTTTCGCGCGCGGATGATTCTTTGATAAATGCGGGTTTATTATCTCCTGCCCTGCGGATTATGTTAGTTTTGTCAATCCATGCATAACAAAGATATATTGAACATTCACCTTCTACGTCAATAGTCAAGGCTAAATTCTTAAGTTCAGTATATTTTATCCACTTTCTGATTGAAAATGAATTAAAGTATGTATCAGTATCAACATTACCATTAGTATCTATTACAATGGTATTATCTGTAATACTGAAGTTGTCTCCATTAAAATAGAGTTTCAATTCGTCACATATATCAGCATGTGGAATTGCCAGCTCCTGTATCTTCATTGTGTTTCTCCCTCATATTATATTTTAATGCATATTTTAACTGTACAATACGCCAAAAAACAGTATTGTGTAATCTGAACAGTCTCCTTACCCTGCACAGCTTCCGATGAAGCCTCTCAGGCTTTACGGACATAAGCCACTGCTCGCCTTTTAGAAAATCATTCATTGCACGTATAGCCATATATTCAGTCTTATATTCTTTTTGTACATGAAAGTAAGATATCCGGTCTTTCCATGACTGTATAGCCAGATTGGCGTCAAACATATTATGCATGTGGTTAACAAAAAGTGTGTTACGTGTATCATAATAAATTATTGCCGGAGTAACCCGGTATTCATAAGTTTCATGCCATACATTAATACCATTAAGAATAATTATCCTACGAGCACATCTAATACCATATTCTACATCATCACAATGCAAAAAGAAAGGGATAGGGAGATTTTTTTTAATAAAATTTACCGGATAGCATGCAAACCACCATCCCGCATATTCACCATATGATGTATTCATGTCTTTAAGGCATGATCTGTCGGACATATCTTTATTAAATCCAACATGCCTGATATCTCCGCAATTCCATATCTCACCGGCCGTATATTGAACGCTTCGGTTGTCAAGCCGGAACATTCTTCCCTGAATAACATCATCCGTATATTCAGGCTTTAACAGAGATAGCAGCGAATACATTCTGTAGAAGGTCTCATTGACAAATTCAACATCATCATCCATAAATACTACATTGGTAATACCGGGGATAGTCCTGAAATATTCAATTCCCTTTGTAAATCCTCCGGCACCGCCATTGTTAACAT
>CAMBEF010000236.1 GCA_945865495.1 uncultured Bacteroides sp.
TAACATACTTCCGGAGACAGCAGTTACTCTTGCTAAGACAGTAGATAACATTGTAGGCATTAAGGAAGCAACAGGTAATATTTCACAGGCAGCAAAGCTTATGTCACTTGCAGACGGATGCATTGATATGTACTCTGGTAATGATGACCAGATAGTACCTATCCTTTCACTTGGCGGCAAGGGTGTTATATCAGTGCTTTCCAATGTGGCTCCTAAGAAGACACATGATATTGTCGCAGAGTATCTTGCAGGCAATGTTGAGGCCAGCAGAAAGCTTCAGCTTGAGGCTATTGAGCTTATAGATGCACTTTTCTGTGAGGTTAACCCAATTCCTGTAAAGCATGCGCTTAATCTTATGGGAATGGAAGTAGGACCACTCAGAATGCCGCTTTCACCAATGGAAGACAAGAATCTTGAGACTCTTAAGAATGCTCTTAAGAATTACGGACTTCTGAAGTAATGGTACTCTGGTAATAACCTGTAATAGTATAACTATTCGATAAGCGGTATATGCCGCAGAAACGAGGATTATAATGACAAGAATAATAATGCACGGCTGTAATGGCAAGATGGGACAGATGATTACCAATCTGCTGGAAGGTGATGAGAATGCACAGATAGTTGCAGGAGTTGATCCGTTTGATGACGGACACAACAAATATCCTGTATTTCCGTCAATAGACAGCTGCGTAGTCAAGGCAGATGTAATAATCGACTTTACTTCAGCCAAGGCAGTAGATAAGCTCCTTGAGTTCTCTGCTAAGAATCAGGTGCCGGTTGTAGTATGTACAACGGGATTAAGCGATGAGCAGATAGAGAGAATCCATGAGACATCAAAGCAGGTAGCAGTTCTTAAGTCTGCCAATATGTCACTTGGTATCAATACACTGTTCAAGCTCCTTGCACAGGCAGCAAAGGTGTTCAATCCTGCCGGATTTGACGTCGAGATAGTAGAGAAGCATCATAACCAGAAGCTTGACGCACCGAGCGGAACAGCACTTGCTCTTGCAGATTCAATTAAGGATGTACTTCCTGATGGATATTACTATAAGTATGACAGAAGTCAGGAGCGCAAGAAGCGTGATCCTAAGGAGATAGGAATCAGTGCAGTAAGAGGCGGAACAATCGTTGGCGAGCACGAAGTAATATTTGCCGGAGAGGATGAGGTCATAGAATTCAAGCATACTGCCTACTCTAAGGCTGTATTTGCAAAGGGGGCTATTGAAGCAGCCAAGTTCCTGGCAGGTAAGCCGGCCGGCATGTATGACATGAGTGATGTAATAGGCTGAGACCAAAATAAAAAGGGGCTGTCGCCTCAACGATTTTCAAATCGTTAAAGCGACAGCCCCTTTTTGAGATCTCATACTGACTTATGTTATATCAGTGCTTTGCATTACGATTGATGTAGCGTGGCTCGTACTTGGAATATACTATCTTCTGGCTGCTGTAGAGGCTGTAATATCCGGAAAGAAGATAGCTTATTGCAATTGCAAGTATGCAGTAGTGTATCGCTTTCGTTCCAAACATCTCAATAGCCATAAGAAGAGATGTGATAGGGCAGTTTGTAACGCCACAGAATACGGCAACCATGCCGCATGCCGCACAAAGCGCCGGCGGAAGACCGAATATTGATGATAAAAAGCTTCCCAGAGTTGCACCTATAAAGAGTGATGGTACAATCTCACCGCCTTTGAAACCACCGGACAGCGTCACTGCCGTAAGTATCATCTTAAGCAGAAATACATACCAGGCCTCATTTGTAGTGAAGCTTCTTGCTATTACATCTCCACCTGCTCCCATATAATCGGTAGTCCCAAGAAGTGTATTAAGGAGTACGACAATGCAGCCGCTTACAAGGATTCGTATATACTGGTTCTTAAAAAGTCCGGCAAAAATTTCTTCATTCTTATGAAGAGTTACGCAAAACAGAACACTTGCGGCAGCAAAGAGAGCTGCAAGGATAATCATCTTAGTTCCGCTCAAAGCTGTAAGTGCCGGAATATCGCCTATACTGAATGCTGTAGGTGCAATGTTGAAAAATCCGGCAACACCGGATGCAATTAATGATGAAAGCACACATGGAACAAGTGCGGCATAGTGCATAAGTCCGACACTTACAACCTCCATTGAAAATACGGCAGCTGCCATCGGAGTGCCAAACAGAGCTGAAAAGCATGCGCTCATTCCGCACATAATCAGGATCTTGGTGTCACGCTCGTCGAACTTAAGCTTTTTGCCGATATAATTGCCGAATGATCCGCCAATCTGGAGAGCGGCCCCCTCACGGCCTGCAGAACCGCCAAAAAGATGCGTTATGAGCGTCGATACTATTATAAGGAATGACACCTTAAGAGGTACTTCTTCATTGCTTTGTATAGCTTTAATAACAAGGTTGGTACCTGAATTCTTAAGAGAATGCATGAGCTGATACAGGCCGATTATCACGAGGCCGCTTAACGGCAGCAGAAAATGTATATATGTATGCTCCATGCGGAATGTTGTTGCTGCTGATATTGCCCAATAGAACAGTGAGCCTATAAGCCCGATCAGAAGACCGATAATTACTGAACACGCAAGCCATTTGAAAAGAATTTTGGCAGAGTGTTCAAAGCTTGCTAAAAGTATTTTGAATTGTTTTTTTATCTTTATGATATCCATCATAATCCCCATTCCTGCGCATTTTGATAATATCAGAATGTGCGCATGCTCATATTACTGTTATGATATTCAGATGAGTATGATACGTCCTCCAGGAACCAGTCCGGAGGAACGAAAGCAACGGCTTCTTCTTCTGAAGCAAATTCGACTTCAGCAAGAACCGTACCGGCAAATCTGCCTTCAAATATATCAAGTTCAATTGTAAGAAATGGTGCGTGTTCAGGATTGTTCCTGCATATCTCATCAGGCATATAGTAGTCATATTCTATAGGTATCTCGTATCTTCTTTTGGTGATTATGTTCCCATCGGCCTTGCCAAGAAGATGTTCATAGCTTTCCTGCGTGAGCGGAAGATTATATTCCTCGCGTGTTACAAAGCCTTTGGACTTGTAGGTGAGATAATAATCATCGTTGTCACGGCGTACACGGACAACAGGATTAGTGCATAGGTATGCCTGCTCAATAAAACGGCATTTGTACTGTGTTATGTTATCGGGTATCTGTGATACAAGGAATTTGCGCTCTATTTCCATATTTACTCCAATCTGGTATCATGAATAATGTCTATAAAAAAGGAAAAGCCAAAAGCAGCTGCTCTTGGCTTCCGGTTAAGTAATAATTAATTACTTTTTCTTCTTTGTGCTGTTAACAGTATCCTTTAAAGCCTTACCAGCCTTAAACTTAGGTGCCTTAGAAGCAGGAATCTTGATAGCCTTACCTGTCTGTGGGTTCTT
>CAMBEF010000237.1 GCA_945865495.1 uncultured Bacteroides sp.
TACGTCTCGCAACACATAAGCTTCCTTGCAAGTGCAAGATCGTTTCACGTGCAGATTTAGAAGGCGGTGATAACAGTGAAAACTAATAAGTATGTAGAAGATTTAAGAACAAAATCAGCTGCAGAATTGAATGATGAATTAGTAGCTGCTAAGAAGGAACTTTTCAACCTCAGACTGCAGAATGCAACAAATCAGTTGGAGAACACTGCAAGAATTAAGGAAGTTCGTAGAAATATCGCAAGAATCCAGACAGTTATGGCAGAATCTAAGTAATTGCCGGTAACTGAATGGACAGATTCCCAGAAAGGAGATATTTGTCGTGGAAGAGAGAAATTTAAGAAAAACTCGTACAGGTAGAGTTGTAAGCAATAAGATGGATAAGACAGTCGTTGTTGCAGTAGAAGACCACGTTAAGCATCCACTTTACAAGAAGATTGTAAACAGAACATATAAGCTGAAGGCTCATGATGAGAACAACGAATACATGATTGGTGATGTAGTTAAGGTCATGGAGACAAGACCACTCTCAAAGGATAAGAGATGGAGAGTTGTAGAGCTCATCAGTAGAGCGAAGTAATATAGAATAATATCGAATATTGCTGAAAGGAGTAATATCATGATTCAACAGGAAACCAGACTTAAGGTTGCCGACAATACAGGCGCCAGAGAAATCCTCTGCATCCGTGTTATGGGTGGTTCAACCAGAAGATATGCAAGCATCGGCGATGTTATCGTTGCTACTGTTAAAGATGCAACACCAGGCGGTGTTGTAAAGAAGGGCGATGTCGTTAAGGCCGTTGTTGTTCGTACTGTTAAGAGTACACGTCGTAAAGACGGTTCCTATATTAAATTTGACGAGAATGCTGCTGTTATCATCAAGGATGATAAGACACCAAGAGGAACACGTATTTTTGGACCAGTGGCAAGAGAGCTGAGAGATAAGCAGTTCATGAAGATTGTTTCTCTTGCTCCGGAAGTATTATAAGGAGGTACCGAGAGAATGTCAGCTGTCAGAATTAAGAAGAACGATCTCGTAAGAGTAATCGCAGGTAAGGATAAGGATAAGGAAGGAAAAGTTCTTTCAATTGATGCCAAGAATGGTAAGGTTGTAGTTGAGGGCGTTAACATGATCACAAAGCATGCTAAGCCAAGTGCAGCTAACCAGCAGGGCGGAATCCTCCACCACGAGGCTCCAATCGACATTTCTAACGTTATGTATGTTCACAACGGAAAGACAACAAAGATTGGATACACATTCCAGGATGAGAAGAAGGTTCGTGTAGCAAAGTCAACTGGTGAAGTAATCGATTAATTGAGAGAGGAGGTCAGGAAAATTGAGTAGACTTAAAGATTTATATAATGATCAGATTAAGGATGCTATGGTAAAGAAGTTCGGTTATAAGAATCCTATGGAAGTACCAAAGCTTGATAAGATAGTAATCAATATGGCAATCGGTGAGGCTAAGGAAAACTCAAAGATTCTTGATGTAGCAATGAAGGAGCTTGAGACAATCGCTGGACAGAAGGCGGTTCTCACAAGAGCTAAGAATTCAATCGCTAACTTCAAGATCAGAGAGGGTATGCCTCTTGGATGCAAGGTTACACTTCGTGGAGACAGAATGTACGAGTTCCTTGACAGACTTGTAAACCTTTCACTTCCACGAGTACGTGACTTCAGAGGCGTAAGCGCTGATTCATTTGACGGAAGAGGTAACTATGCACTTGGTATCAAGGAGCAGATCATCTTCCCTGAGATCGAGTATGATAAGATCGACAAGGTTAGAGGTATGGACGTTATCATCGTAACAACAGCAAAGACTGATGAGGAAGCAAGAGAGCTCCTTACACAGTTCAACATGCCTTTTAAGAAGTAATAACAGGAGGGAAATTCAATGGCTAAGACTTCAATGAAGATTAAGCAGCAGAGACCACAGAAGTTCTCTACAAGAGAATATACAAGATGTAGAATCTGTGGCCGTCCACATGCATATTTAAGAAAATACGGAATCTGCAGAATTTGCTTCCGTGAATTAGCTTACAAGGGTCAGATCCCTGGCGTTAAGAAAGCATCTTGGTAATTAGTATAGGAGGTACATTTCAATGACAGATCCAATAGCAGATATGCTTACTAGAATCCGTAATGCCAACACTGCAAAGCATGATACAGTTGATGTTCCTGCATCAAAGATGAAGATCTCAATTGCTGAGATTCTTCTTAAGGAAGGTTATATCAAGAGCTTTGAGCTTGTTGACAACGGCAATTTCAAAGATATCCGTATTACATTAAAGTATGGTAAGGATAAGAACGAGAAGATTATAACAGGACTTAAGAGAATTTCTAAGCCGGGTCTTCGTGTTTACGCAAATAAGGAAGAGCTTCCTAAGGTTCTTAATGGACTTGGAATCGCAATCATTTCAACAAACCAGGGCGTTGTTACCGATAAGGAAGCAAGAAAGCTCAACGTTGGTGGAGAAGTTCTTGCATTTGTTTGGTAATTATAAATCACTCACAATTTTAGGAGGTGCACGGCATGTCACGTATAGGAAGAATGCCTATCGCTGTTCCGGCAGGTGTTACTGTTGAGATAGCAGAAAATAATAAGGTGACTGTAAAGGGTCCTAAGGGAACACTTGAGAGAGTGCTTCCATCAGAGATGGACATTAAGTTAGAGAATGGAGAGGTTGTTGTAACAAGACCTAATGACCTTAAGAAGATGAAGTCACTTCATGGTCTTACAAGAACTCTTATCGCTAATATGGTTACAGGTGTAACAGAAGGTTACGCAAAGACACTTGAGATTAACGGTGTTGGTTACAGAGCTCAGAAGCAGGGCAAGAAGCTTGTTCTTTCACTTGGATATTCACATCCTGTAGAGATGGAAGATCCTGAAGGCCTTGAGTCTGTAGTAGAGGATAACAAGATCACTGTTAAGGGTATTGATAAAGAAAAAGTTGGCCAGTACGCTGCTGAAATCAGAGGCAAGAGAGCTCCAGAGCCATATAAGGGCAAGGGTATCAAGTACGCTGATGAGGTTATTAGACGTAAGGTCGGTAAGACTGGTAAGAAATAATTAAAGGAGTGAACAAAGATGGTTAGTAAGAAGTCAAGAACAGAAGTTCGTGAGAATAAGCATAGAAAATTACGTAATCGTTTCAGCGGTACTGCTGAGAGACCACGTTTAGCTGTGTTTAGAAGCAATAATCATATGTACGCTCAGATTATTGACGATACAGTTGGAAATACACTTGTTTCTGCTTCAACACTAGATAAGGATGTAAAGGCTGAATGTGAAAAGACTAATAACGTTGAGGCTGCTGC
>CAMBEF010000238.1 GCA_945865495.1 uncultured Bacteroides sp.
GGCATTTGCAGTGATTTCAAGGGCAGGCGCGACACAGATGTGCCTTACACAGGCGCAGGCGGCAGATGATACTATAACACTGCGTGTGTGCAACTGGGAAGAATATATCGATGAAGGCGGCTGGGATGAGACGATTGATCTTGAAAGCGGTGATATTAAGGGCGAGAATCCTATTGTAAAGGATTTTGAGGACTGGTATTACAAGACCTATGGTAAGAAGGTAAAGGTCGAATACAGTTGTGCTGGAACGAATGAGGAGCTGTACAACATGCTCACACTCGGTGATGAGTATGACCTTATATGCCCGTCAGAATATATGATCATGAAGCTGATGGCAGAGGGCTGGCTTGAACCGTTCTCAGAGGATTTTTACGATAAGAATGTTAAGGAGAATTATTATACGCGCGGAGTATCGCCGTTTATCGAAGAGGTATTTAATGAGAATATGATAAACGGGGAGCCTTGGAGCAGATATGCAGCAGGCTATATGTGGGGCGTTACCGGTATTGTGTATAACCCTGAGCTGGTTACACGGGATGAAGCGTCAACATGGCACATTATTGATAACGAAAAGTTCAGAAGACAGATTACAATCAAGGATAATGTAAGGGATACGATGTTCGCGGCGCTCGGTGCGCTTAAGTCAGACCTCCTCACATCACCGCGGTTTGTAAATGCATCCGATTACAGTGAAAAGCTTGCAAAGGAGATGAATGACACTTCGGAGGAGACACTTCAGCAGGTGCAGGACTATCTCCAGCAGGTTAAGGATAATGTATATTCGTTTGAGACTGACAGTGGTAAGGCAGACATGATAACAGGCAAGGTTGTTGCCGGATATCAGTGGTCGGGTGATGCTGTCTATACTATGCAGCAGGCAGCAGAGGATGATGTGGAGCTTGATTTTGCCGCGCCGCAGGAGTGTACGAATATGTATTTTGACGGCTGGGTAATGCTTAAGTCAGGTATTAACGGCAATGCAGACAGAAAGCATGCGGCGCAGAGCTTTATTAATTACATGTCGATGCCTGAAAGTGCGGTACGCAATATGTATTATATTGGATATACATCCGTTATATCGGGCGGTGACAGCAATATAGTGTACGATTATCTTAAGTGGAATTATGAGGCAGAGGATGGGGAAGAGGACACTGTAGATTATCCGCTGGGATATTTTTTCTCAGGCAGCAATGCCGATACTGACTACATTCTCACGGTTCCGGCAGCTCAGATGACCGGTGCGCTTTCAGCACAGTATCCGTCACAGGAGGTCATGGACAGAAGTGCAATAATGCAGTACTTTGACAGTGAACAGAATTCCCGTATAAACCGGATGTGGATTAATGTGCGCTGCTACAACATTAAAAATGTGCCGGGATGGGCATGGATACTGGCGGCAGCGGCCGTTGCAGTGCTGATTGCATTATATGTCAGGAAAAAGCTTTCGACACGTTGCAATTAAATTTTTTAATTTTTTGTAATTTTATGTTGACATAATTAGGTGATAGTGTTATTGTAAGGTTGTTCAAAATAATAGACATTGATAAGAGCAAAGAAGCTCACCGATTGGTGGTTCTTTGCTCTTTTTGTTTTCCATTATTTTGGATAAAATTCAAAACCGGTTTGTACATTTTTTATAAGAATCAAAAAGAATCTTGAATGAGATTGTGGCAGCGAAGAACGCATGCACAGGAATGGAGGACATTATGAGACTTAAGGATACAGGATTAACAGCACAGGATATTAAGGACAAAGTAAATAAGTACATGATTGAGACATATGAGAGATTTGATTTCCTTGCAGAGACAGCAAGCGGCATGTATATGTATGATGAAAACGGAACTCCATACCTTGACTTCTATGCAGGTATTGCCGTAAACAATGCAGGAAGCTGTAATCCTAAGGTTGTGGCAGCAGTTAAGGATCAGGTCGGCGACATAATGCATACATTTAACTATCCTTACACAATTCCACAGGCACTCCTGGCTGAGAAGGTATGTACAACAATCGGAATGGACAAGATATTCTACCAGAACTCAGGTACAGAAGCCAACGAAGCAATGATTAAGATGGCGAGAAAGTACGGCGTTGAGAAGTATGGCCCTAAGAGATTCAATATCGTAACTGCAAAGATGGGCTTTCACGGAAGAACATTCGGTGCGATGTCAGCAACAGGTCAGCCTGACAACGGATGCCAGATTGGTTTCGGTCCTATGACAGATGGTTTTACATATGCTGAATATAACAATCTCCAGTCATTTATAGATGCATGTACTGAGGACACAATAGCAATCATGGTTGAGCCTGTTCAGGGCGAGGGCGGTGTACATCCTGCAACAATGGAATTCATGACAGGTCTTAGAAAGTACTGCGATGAGCATGAGATGCTTCTTCTTATTGATGAGGTTCAGACAGGATGGTGCAGAACAGGTGCTGTAATGTCATACATGAATTACGGAATTAAGCCTGATATCGTATCTATGGCAAAGGGACTTGGCGGCGGAATGCCAATCGGCGCTATCTGTGCAACTGCTGAGGTTGCTAAGGCATTTACACCGGGTTCACACGGAACAACATTCGGTGGTCATCCTGTAAGCTGTGCGGCAGCTCTTGCAGAGGTTAATGAGCTTATCGACAGAGATCTTGCAGGTAATGCCAAGAAGGTCGGTGATTACTTTGCCAAGAAGCTTGAGGAAGTTCCGCATGTCAAGGAGGTAAGACATCAGGGTCTGCTTGTAGGCGTTGAGTTTGACGATACAATCTCAGGAGTTGAAGTTAAGCACGGATGCCTTGACAGAAAGCTTCTTATCACAGCAATCGGAGCGCATATAATCCGTATGATTCCACCACTTATCGTTAACGAGGAGCAGTGTGATCAGGCAGTTGCGATAATTAAGGAAACAGTAGAAGCATTATCAAAATAATCATAAAGTATCTAATGTAACAGACGAGGGCGTCACTGAATAGATTCTATTTGGTGCGCCCTTTTATTTACAGGATTGGAGAAGGTTATGGCACATCTTGTTATTACAATAGGATGCGAATATGGCGCGAAGGGTAATCAGATTGGCAGGAAGGTGGCAGATGACCTTGGAATCAGATTCTACGACAGGGAAATGGTAGATGAGATTATAAAGGAAGTCGGAATACCCAAGGACATAATGGAAAAGGTTGAAGAGGGTGTTACAATCGCCGGAAAAGGTGCTGAAGGCGATGTGAGAGGTTCATTTTCAAAATACGCGGATCTGACAGAGCGGGCAATTCATGTCCAGAAAACAATAATCAGAAAATTATCGGCACGTGAATCGTGC
>CAMBEF010000239.1 GCA_945865495.1 uncultured Bacteroides sp.
AAATGCCTCCTTACAATACACTTCGTGGAATCCAGTTTGATGCTTGCTTTTATAATGTAATTTGTATTGAGATAAAAAATCAGTAAAATACGCAAATTAAAAAAGTATATAGTAGAAAAATATCGAAAATGTGTTATTATAAATATACATCAAATGATGATACATCAAATGATGATACATAATTCAAAAAGGGAATGAGTAAGGTCAGGAAGAGAGGTACGCAAGTATGGTCAAAGTATATTTCGACAAATTATACCGGTATCCGAGAGAGGCGGAACATGCATTTGTGGCAATCCCGCTGAAAAAAGGCGAACTTAAGGATATAGATGGTGTATCAATTCTGCAGAACAAAGAGCCGGTTCCGATGCAGGGAAAGGTCACATCAAGATATGATGATGGTTCAGTCAGATATATGTTCTTAAGATTTATGGCGGATCTTCCTGCCAATAAGGGCTGTGAATTAGAGTGCGAGTTCAATTCAGACAGATTCTCCGACTATAATGTAATGAATGTAAGGAAGACTGATAGCGGATTCGTTGTAGATGCAGGAGAGCTATCCTATGAGGTTAAGAATAACTCAGGTCATATTTTTGAAAATATTGAATGTGCGGGAATGAAGTATACTGCAAAGCAATTTGTCGGACCGGTGCTTAAGGACGGTAATGGGACAACATATGAAGCAAGAGTCGGAGAATGGAGAGTTGTGGAGCAGGGACCGCTTGTATCGATACTTGCAGCCAATGGAACTAATATAACGGATAACGATGATACACATGTCGACTTTGAACTCAGGATTACTGCATATGCAGGCAAACCATGGGTTGAAGTCTCTTACAGAATCATTAATACAACTTACGAACCATTAAGGCTTGCGTCGCTTGTTTTCTATATAAAGGCTGACGTATCAAAGCAGATGGATGCGTCACTTGAACAGATGAATTTTGATACTGATACAGATTCAACAGGCTGCGGAGACGGAGCGATAGACAATTCAGAGACAAAGGGACCGGTATATCACACAAGAGGCATACATGACCTTGCAATGCTTGAAGAGAGAACACCTGTAAGTAATATAAGGACATGTGCCGGAAGTTCTAATTATAAGACGGATTTTTATATTGGAACGGGAGGAGAACAGGTTAATAAGACAGTTACGGCACATTTCCTCCAGAAAGAGGCTAATGAGCATTTTGCAGAAGTAATATATGGAACATTCTTTGCAGACAGAACAGACAGTAATGGCGGTATATGTGCAACGATATTCCAGGCACAGCAGAATTATCCTAAGGCTGTCAAGGCTGACGCTAATGGAATAGCTGTAATGCTTGTGCCTGAGGAACTTGAAGATGTTGTCATGCAGTCCGGTATGGCAAGAGAGCAGAAGTTCCTGCTTCATCTGCATAGACCAGATGAGACACTTGCATCTTTGGACAACAGAAGCCTTATATACCAGATGCCTGACAGACCTCATATAGATCCTGAGGTATTCAGGAGAGCGCAGGTTTTCCCGGATATATTCTCGGATGTAGTTAACGAGAATTTTGAGATTGGAATGGCTGCGAGGGCAGATGCACATTCAAGATCATACGGAATGCTTAACTGGGGTGATTCGCCTGATCCCGGCTATACGCAGCAGGGAAGAGGCAACGGAGAACAGGTATGGTCTAATAATGAATATGATTATCCGCATTCATGTGCAATGCAGTACGCCAGAACCGGTATAAGAAGGTTCCTTGATTACAATTTTGTATCTGCAAGCCATTGGATGGATGTTGATGTATGCCACTACAGCAAAGATCCTTTGAGAATAGGTGGTCAGTGGGAACACACGGCAGGACATGTCAAGAATGGAATTATGGTATGTTCACATGAATGGGTTGAAGGTCTTCTCGACTATTATCATTTTTCGGGAGACGAGAGAGGACTTGAGACAGCGATAGGAATTGGCAATAATGTCCTGAAGCTTCTTGATACGCCAATGTATGCTGTTCCGGGTGAAGCTAATGCACGAGAAACCGGATGGGCGCTCAGGACACTTATGGCATTATATATAGAGACATCTGATGATATATGGCTCGGCAAATGCCGCTGGATAGTTGACAGTTTCCATACATGGGAAGAGGAGTACGGCGGATGGCTTGCACCATATACTGATAATACAGCAATAAGAGTAGGATTCATGATTGGTGTCGCAGCGGGAAGCGTAATACGTTATTACAGAGTGTTCCCGGATGAGAAGGTAAAGCAGATGCTTATCGGGGCAATTGATGATGTGATAGAAAACTGCAAGCTCCCAAACGGACTTTTTGAGTACAAGGAGCTTCCGAGCCTTGCACGTAATGGCAACAATCCGCTGCTTCTCGAGCTGATGGCAATAGGATATGAGCTTACGGGCAATCTTGAATATCTTGCGCACGGAATGAGAACATTCAGATATATAATGCAGTCCAATGTTCCGGGAACCGGCGGCAAGAAACAGATAATAGGTGACGCAGTCATAGGGCCGGGCGGAAGTCCTAAGAACTTCGGTCAGAGCTTTATTCCGCTTACGACATATTATAATGCAACATCAAGACATTATCAGGAACTTGTAGATGCCGGATATGTGAAGATAAGAAGCGAATATGACAGATTTTTCATGTGATTCTACGCTTTGTAGAGCATATTCTACGCTTTGTGGGTTGATTCTCCCTGATATAATGTGTAGTATACAGTCATAAGATGCATGCAGCTTTAAGCAAGTGACACAATCACAGTAACAGGGAGAATTAACGATGGATCAGGAAAAGATAGGAAGATTTATAGCAGAAACAAGAAATCAGGCAGGCATGACACAAAAAGAGCTTGCAGGTAAGATTGGTATAAGTGACAAAACCATATCTAAGTGGGAGTGTGGCAAGAGCATGCCTGATATTACATATCTTGAGACATTGTGTGATTCTCTCGCAATAAGCATGAATGAACTGATATCCGGAGAGAGGCTTTCGGATACAGCTTATTCACCTAAAGCGGAGGAAAATATCATGAGTCTTATGAAAGAGAATCAGAAAGCTAAGAAGGGTGCAACTATTAATATAATAATCGGTGCGTTGCTTGCAATACTCGCATGTGTGCTTATGTTTGCAGTTAATCAGGATAGTGGGGGAACGGTTCTCTCGGTATTCACAGACGCTACATCAGTTATAATCCTGGCACTGATAAATGCAGCAGCAGTACTTCTGTCACGTGCAAAGACATTCCATGATGTACTTGAAGTCCTTGCAAAAGTGTCAGTCCCGTCCGGTG
>CAMBEF010000240.1 GCA_945865495.1 uncultured Bacteroides sp.
TGCGATAAATGCTATTTGTGGCGCCTGCGGCACAAATAGCTGTGTGAAAAACAGACATTAATCTGTTACAGATATCAATCTGTATTTTTCACACTATTCTTCCTCGTCTGACACCTCAGACAGGTCGCCCTCAACCTTGTCCACATACATAATTCCATCAAGATGGTCAATCTCATGGCAGAGACATCTTGCCAGAAGTTCTTCACCCTCAACAATATACTCATTCATATCTTCGTCAAATGCCTTAACCTTAGCGTAATTAGGTCTTGTAACCGTGCCGCACTTACCCGGTACGCTTAAGCACCCTTCTGTTCCTGTCTGCTCACCGCTTGTCTCAAGTATTACTGGATTGATAAGTACTATCGGATCATCGCCGCAGTCAATAACAACTATTCTCTTGCGTATTCCAACCTGTGGAGCTGCAAGTCCGCATCCGTTAGCCTCATACATAGTATCAAACATATCATCAATCAACTCCCTGATTTTAGGAGTCATCTCTGTAACTTCTTTTGCTGTCTTACGAAGTATCTCGTCTCCATCCTGTCCGAGTACTCTTATGTTTCTTAATGCCATTAGTATTCCCTCCTGATATTTCTGATTATAAATGTTTTTATTGTTATTGTATACATTCCTGAAACAAATTTCATAGAAAAATCATATATTAACCGGATTAAAATCAAACTGTACATTCACCTTGCGGTACGAACTGTCTGTCCTTGCAAGCAGCTCCGTGCGCTGTGCATATTCCGTGAGAATTGCGTAATCCGGATTCTTTATATACAGTACCTTGTTATAAATGTCATTTGCCTTGTAAAGTGAAGCATTAACCGGTCCTATGACCTGTGAACTTTCATCAGGCTCCGGCAGTGTCTTTACAGCATTGTTAAGTGCCTCCTCATCAGCTGACGAGAATCTTACAAGCAGCAGATTACATACCGGAGGATAATTAAGCAGCGTCCTGTACTGAATCTCCTGATTGTAGAACTCTTCATAATCCTGCTTTGATGCTGCCTGTATACTGTAATGCTCAGGAGTATATGTCTGTATTACTGCCTCACCCGCGCGGATTCCCCTTCCGGCTCTTCCTACTGCCTGTACAAGAAGCTGGAATGTTCTCTCTGATGCCATATAGCTGCCCGCATACAGTGACATGTCTGCCGCAAGCACTCCTACAAGCGTCACGTCAGGAAAATCATGTCCCTTTACTATCATCTGTGTTCCTACAAGTATGTCTGCCTCATGGCCGGCAAACTTTTCGAGGATTCTGGTATGTCCATCCTTGCCACCCGTAGTATCCATATCCATTCTCAGGACTCTTGCCTGCGGATACATCCGCTTAACAAGCTGCTCTATCTGTTCTGTTCCTGCCCTGAAACCTGATATATATGGTGAACCGCACTCAGGGCAACGCTTTACCATCGGTGTCTCATAACCGCAATAATGGCATACAAGCTTACCGTTAGTATGCTCTGTTAACGAAATATCGCAGTGAGGGCATCTCATTACGTGTCCGCACGATCTGCAGGACACAAAGCCGGCATATCCGCGTTTGTTAATGAAGAGCATGCTCTGTTCACCCTTATTAAGTCGGTCCGCTATAAGTTCCTGCAGCTTACGGCTGAATATTGATCTGTTGCCGGACTTCAATTCATCTCTTAAATCAATCGTATGCACCTTCGTCATTGAAGCTCCCGCAGCCCTGTCAGACAATGTAAAAAGCCTGTACCTTCCATCCATGCACCTTGCGTAAGATACAACGGACGGAGTTGCAGAACCCAGTACAACAGACGCACCGGAAAGTTCGGCCATGTGGATTGCCGTATCTATGGCATTATACCTTGGCGATGTCTCACTTTTGTAAGCAGATTCATGTTCCTCATCAATAACAATAAGACCTATATCTGCAAATGGCGTAAACAGTGCTGACCTTGGGCCTATCATTATGCTTATGTCGCCGCGTTTTGCCCTGACGAACTGGTCATACCGTTCTCCCTTCGACATTCTGGAATTAAGAATTGAAACAGTATCCCCGAATCTCTGATAGAAGCGCATGACGGTCTGATAAGTAAGTGCAATCTCAGGAATCAGCATAATAACCTGTCTTCCCTGATTAACAACATTTTCAATCATATTCATATACACCTCAGTCTTGCCGCTTCCGGTGACCCCGTGTATAAGATATGTTTTACGTATTCCATGTGCATAATCTTCACAAAATGAATCAACAATATACTTCTGTTTCTCATTAAGAAGCTTCCTATCGTTCTTCCTTACCCCCTGCGGCACCGGATTACGAAACTTTGTTTCTTCATCCACTCTTATCATGCCCGTCTTTTCGAGTGACTTTATAGTCTGGGCTGACACCGACAGCTTGGCAGCTGCCATATCCTGTTCAATTCTGGGATTATCCATAAGGGCCTCAAGGAGCCTTGATCTTGCAGCCAGTGTCCGGTTGCCGCTTATCTTTGCCAGATAATCCGAAAGCTCTTTCTGACTGACATTAAGGCAGACATACTTCTTAGTTCTGCCATTCACAGTCTCCTTAACCGGAAGCACCGTCTTAAGCGCTTGACTCATAGTTGAGCCAAAGTTGGTCTTCATCCACGCAGCAAGCTGTATAAGTCTTCCCTCAACCGGAACCTTAGACTCAGGTATTGCGGCTATGTATTTCATCTTCGATACATCAAATGACGGACTTGCGCTTATACCGACCACGTATGCTTCACGAAGCGTATTACCCCTGCCAAACGGCACATGTACTAACATACCGACCGCAAGAGTCTCCTCCATTGCGGCCGGTATTATATACTGAAATGTTTTATCAAGTTTTTCATGTGAAATATCTATTATCACATCAGCATATTTCATTGATTATCCCCTTACTTCTACCATACAGCTTCAATTATAAGCTCTCTGTCATCCATATGATGCTTTACGCCCTTTATCTCCTGATAATCTTCATGTCCCTTACCTGCGACAACTATAACGTCACCCGGTTGTGCATTATCGACAGCATATTTTATTGCCTCGCGTCTGTCTGCAATCTCAACATGCTTACCCGATGTTCTGCTTATGCCGGTAACTATATCGGCAATGATTGCATCCGGCTCTTCGTTGCGTGGGTTATCGGATGTGATTATCGTAAAATCGGATAATCTTCCCGAAACCTCGCCCATCTCAAATCTTCTGTCTCTGTCTCTGTTGCCTCCGCATCCAAATACAGTGACAATTCTCTTAGGGTTATACTCCCTCAGCGTCTTAAGAAGGCTCTCAAGTGCCATC
>CAMBEF010000241.1 GCA_945865495.1 uncultured Bacteroides sp.
TGTCCTACCCTTGCAGTCAATAAGGAGCAGGCTGACGTAGTGCGCCTTATATATGAGCTGTATGTTAACAAAGACTGGGGAGCACAGCGTATTGCCAACCACCTTGACAGCCTTGGAATACATCCGCTGCACAATGCTCATTGGAACCCTGCCGTTATTAAGGATATTCTCCGCAACTATCATTACATCGGCAAGGTTGTATGGAACCGGCGCAAGACAATAACTGTTGTTGATAATCAGGAGGTCTATAAGACACGCCCCTGGAATGAGAACATGCTTATATTCGATGGTCGCCATGAAGCTATCATAAGTGAAGAGCTGTTCCACGCCGCACTTGCCAGACAGGGACGTTCCCACCGGTGCCGCCCCGATACCAGGGTGTCCAACGTGTTTGCATCTATCCTGCACTGCTCCTGCGGCTACAGCATGAGCCTGCGGCATGATGGGCGCGGCAGCCTGCGTCTGTCATGTGATGACCAGCGGCATTGTAAGAGCGGAAGCATTGGCTATGAAGAGCTGATTGATTATATCTGTAAGGTGCTTACTGCCTACATAGATGATTTTAAGATTAAGGTTAAGCATGATAATGCTAACGAAGTGGATATACACAGAGCGCTTGTCTCGGACCTTGAGGCGCGGCTTGCTGCATTGGAAGCCAAGGAAGTAAAGCAATGGGAAGTATACTCAATGGAAGGCATGCCGCGGGCTATATTCGATAAGCTCAATAAGCAGGTCAAGGAAGATAAAGCAGAGGTTGAACGTGCTCTTAAGCAGGCAAGAAAGGATTCGCCGGATCCGGTTGACTACCGGGAGCGTATAGCGAAGTTTGGTGACGCACTTAATGCATTGCAGAATCCTGCCGCAAGTGCTGAGATTAAGAATCAGTATCTTAAGGCGATAATAAATGACATGATATATACCCGTCCGGGTGCCGTAAGGCTGACGGCGGATAATTGTTCAGATTATGGTATAAATTATAAAGATATGGCTAAAAGAGGTGGATGGTATTCTCCTCCGTTCAGGCTAGAGATTAAGTTCAGATTCTGAAATCAGGTAAAAAAAGACCTCCAATCCCAGCAGCAGAGCCACAGTTATCATTGTGGCGCCGGTTCTTCCGTGCCTATATCAGTCAATATTCCTGCAACCTCCCTGTACGGCATTGTATATCTCTGTGAGAGATATCTCATCGAGGCTCCAAGCTCACCATCCGGTCCGCCATACTGGCTTATGACCATAGCTGCCATTGCCGGATCCGGATTTTTAATATTTATCGGGTATTCAAGTCTTTTTTCATAATTCCACATACTTAACAGCCCTCCACTTCCCAAGGCATAGGCGTTGCCACCCAGCTCCAGTAGTTGTCATTCATAACATTTGTATTGAGGAGAGGACCATACTCTCTTGAATACATCTCCATGACATGGCTGTATCGTCTTTTTATCTGATTGTAATAATTAAGTGCATCCGAATCTGACGGATGAGTGTCAAGATAAAGCACCGTCTCTACAATTGCAAAGCCAAGCTGATATATCTCATTCATAAGTGTCTGGCGGTCAGGTACCGGCATGAGTCTTCTCTCAGGACCCGGTCCGCCGGCAGGCATCATCTGGGGATTACCATTATTCCCCGTCATCATGCTGCCATCCTGACATGTTCCCGGACATGTCTGGCATGAAGGCTGGCATTGTGGCTGTGCCGCTGTCTGTGGCATTGGCTGGCGGTCCTGCCTGTACTGAACATTGCGGCGGTTCATATTAGAATTCATCATGCTACCTGCCACCTCCCATGAATGGTTTGTACAGTGTTTTAAATAAAGTACCGCAGCGAAGTGCTTCGTCAAGTGCAAACAGGCTGTTCCATTCCTGCCACGGCACGTATGCCATTGCAAGTGGAGCTGATGGTGGAATCTGTTGTCTTTCCATAAAAAAATCTCCATATTGTTTTCTATACTATTCTATGGAGATTTAAAAAAATGGTTCATATTCAAATGTAATCTGAGATATACGGAATCTTGTGGAACAGCACATCATCAAGCCTGTCTATAGCTTCCTGATTGGCCTCTATTCTTTCCATCTCATACAGACGCTCTGCTGTCTTATAGCCGAGCAGCAATGCTGTCAATGTCGGAATGTTCATCTTCACGGTATATTCCGGCTTCATGTCATTGGTAACATGACACTTTCCTTCACTGAAATATACATTGAGCGTGCGGTTATTCCATGCAAGCAGTTCATCCCTAAGGATAAACTGAATACATACCGGCTTTTCGTCAGGGTCACACGGATATATGGAGAAAAAGTTCTCCACATCAACTATACGACCCATGCAATACGGCTTAATCATCTCTCTTATGTCACCGTCATCCATATCAAAAGCCATAGGCTCACTAAAATAATTATTGCCACGCACTTCATCTATCATGGATTCATGCGCCCTTATATATTCCCACAGACCAAGCTGTGCCTCACGGTTAAGATATATCATTTCTTTGATATGCATGATATCAGACTTTATAAGATATACCATATATCCGCATGGTCTGCCTGAGGCGCTGTAATATACCGCAACATTGGTGTCATCCTCATCCCAGCGCCAATATTCCTCCCACGCAAGTGAATTACGGAACAGACAGCCGTGCGTCACCTTCGCAAATTCCGAATGAAGCTGCATAAAGTCAGCATTCTCCCAGTCAACACGGCGGACATAGCCGGGTGCCTCTGCTTCTGTCGGAATCTGGCGGTCTTTAATTGTGTAAGAAATCTTATTGGACACAATCTCCCAGCCAAGCCTGTGATACAGCGGAATTGAATACGGATACAGCAGTGCAAATGTCTGTCCCCTGTCACGCATATCCGAGAGGCTCTTAATCATCAGCTTCTTCATTATGCCGTGTCCCGAATACTCAGGGTATGTGCATACACTTGTAACAAAGCCAACCTTGACAACCGCGCTGTATATATTCATTTCAAGAGGATATACCGCAAACTGTGATATAAGTGTATCGCCGTCAAAGCAGCCAAGTACGTCCGCACGCTGCAATACCGGGAACTTAGACTGCTTTATCTCGTCATCTCTCCAGCCTGTCTCTGCAAGCTCCTGTTCCGTAACCTGAAATGCATATCTGAGCAGTGCATTATACTGGTCTACATCGTCCGTCTTAAGACTTCTTATTCTGTAATCATTTTTCCCCTGCATAATATCAGTTCTCCTGAATTGCCTCCTTGAGAGTTCTCCATCCGAGCACTGCGCATTTTACGCGGGCAGGCATATGAGCTATAT
>CAMBEF010000242.1 GCA_945865495.1 uncultured Bacteroides sp.
CATTTCTCATACAGAATATGGGAAATGCGCCGGCAGATGCTGCTACAGGAGTTGTAGTTACAGATTCATTTGATCCTCTCCTCAGCGGACTTGCGGTGTCTTTCAATGGAACTGCATGGACAGAGGCAGTTAATTACACTTATGATGAGACAACAGGATCTTTTACAAGCAATACCGGACAGATTACGGTGCCGGCTGCAACCTACGAACAGGATGCAGCAACAGGAGCATGGGTTGTAAGTCCGGGAGTAAGTACACTTGTTATATCAGGTACGGTCTGAGTAGCTGAATAATAATTATAAGACACTGTGCCGGGATTATATTCCGGTACAGTGAATTGAGGAGTTGAAACATATGCACTTTGGATTTTCTTATGTCGGACTTATATATCTTATAATGCTTTTTGTTCCTAATATAATATGGACAAATCACAGACCGGAGAATTATTATAAGTATATTGTGAATGAGAACAAGGTGCTTCTTGCGTTTGAGAGGATAGGGCAGGTGCTTGTATGCATTTTTGTGCTTATATTCAGGGATTTTAATATCGGCAGGCTCAGCAGATGGTCTGTATTTCTTATAATATCATTTGTAATGATGTTGATGTACGAGATTAACTGGGTCAGATATTTCAGAAGCAGTAAGAAGATGCGCGATTTTTACAGAAGCCTTATAGGAATACCGGTAGCAGGTGCAACATTGCCGATACTTGCTTTTTTCATGCTTGGAATATACGGCAGGAATCCTTTGCTTATCATATCAGCAGTAATTCTTGGAATAGGTCATGTTGGCATTCACTGGCAGCATAAAAGAGAGCTTTCAAAAGAGGATGACAATTCTTAATATTTCTTAATAATTCTTAATATATTTCCCATTTGTTTAAATTAATACTTGAAATAAGCCTCATATCGTAGTATTCTTATACAAACAAAACATAGTAACTCAGTAGGAAAGGTATGATATGAGAAAAAAACTAAAAAATACAGCATTTATATTATTGACTTCGGCAGCAATTGCAGCATCTGTGTTTATGTCGGGGTGCTCACAGCAGAATGTGAATACCGGCAGCAGTGTGATAGAAAGCAGCACACAGGCGGTTACATTTACCGATGCCCTCGGAAGAAGTGTAACGGTCAGATCGGCTGACAGGGTTGCATCACTTCTTGGAAGCTTTTCAGAAGTGTGGACACTTGCAGGAGGAAAGCTTGTCGCATCGGTTGATGATGCATGGAGCAGCTTTGACCTCGGACTTTCAGGTGACACGGTTAAGCTTGGGGCGATACTTGATCCTAACATTGAGCTGCTTATAGCATCAAGACCGGATTTTGTAATAGCAAGTTCTAATACGGAGCCTGATGTGGCAATGCGCGAGACACTTGAAAATGCAGGAATAACGGTAGCATATTTTGATGTCAATAATTTTGATGATTATCTTAATATGCTCAATATATGTACTGATATAACAGGACGCAAAGATCTGTATGAGAAGAACGGAACTTCTGTTAAGGCTGAGATTGATAAAGCGAAGGCGCGCATTGATGGCAGCAGCCCTAAGGTGCTTCTGTTAAGGGCGGCATCCAAGAATGTCAAGGTTAAGGGCAGCGATGATACGGTTGGAGGCTCAGTACTCAAAGATCTTGGCTGTATTAATATTGCAGACAGTGACAAATCACTTCTTGATGATTTAAGCCTTGAGGCAATTGTTAAGGCAGATCCCGACTACATATTTGTAATGGTGCAGGGAAGCAACATAGATGCGGCACTTAAGAATGTCGATACAATGCTTAAGGACAGCCCGGCATGGAGCAGCCTGACAGCAGTTAAGAATGACAGATATTATGTGCTTGATAAGGCTCTGTATACACTCAAGCCTAATGCAAGATGGGGTGAGTCATATACAAAGCTGGCGGACATTCTTTATCCGCAGAAGTAGGAATGGAGATTAGTATGAGTTATTTTCCGTTTTTTGTAGAGCTGAAGGATACGCCGGGGCTGATTGTCGGTGCAGGAAAGGTAGGGCTTCATAAGATAAAGAAGCTTATGGATTACGGACCGCAGCTTACAGTTGTGGCTAAGGAATTTGACAGCAGAGTAAAAGAGATTTCCGGAATAGTCTGTGAGCAGAGAGAGTTTGTGGATTCGGATATTGAAGGCAAAAGCTTTGTTATCGCGGCAACACAGGATGAGCAGCTTAATGCACATATATATAAGCTTTGCAGTGAAAGGCATATTCCGGTAAATGTTGTTGACGATAAGGATAAATGCAGCTTTATATTTCCGTCTGTAATAAAAAAAGGAAAACTTAATATCGGTATATCGTCCGGTGGTGCAAGCCCGGTGATGACAACGCTGCTTGCAGACCGGATAACGGATGTTATTCCGGATAATATAGAAGGCATACTTGACTATCTTGAAGAAATACGTCCAAAGGCAAAAGAACTTATAGAGGATGATGCGCGAAGAAGCCGCTTCCTAGCTTATATGGCGAGACTTACACTTGAGGAAAACAGAGTACCTGATGAGGAAGAGACAAAAAGCTGTATTGAAAAATATTTTAAATAATTTTAAATAAATTTATTAATCCTATTGAAATACTATGAATAGTAGTGTATTATAAGGAAAGTAAATCTAGCGAATATCCATTTAATGGTTTTTAGAAAAGAGGTCGGGTATGGCAAAGGTTGCAAAACAATTAACAGAACTGGTAGGCGCAACGCCGATATTACAGCTTTGTAACTATGAAGAGGAGCACGGAATTAAGGCCAATATTCTTGCAAAGCTTGAGTACTTCAATCCGCTTGGAAGCGTCAAGGACAGAGTTGCGATGGCGATGATTGAAGATGGAATTAAGCAGGGAAAGATTAATAAAGATACAGTTATCATAGAGCCGACAAGCGGCAATACAGGAATAGGGCTTGCAGGAGTATGTGCAGCCAAGAAGCTCAGGCTTATACTTACAATGCCGGACACGATGAGTGTTGAGAGAAGAAAGATTGTTATGGCACTTGGTGCAGAGGTTGTTCTTACACAGGGAAGGCTTGGAATGAGAGGGGCAATCGCCAAGGCGGATGAACTTAAAGAAAAGTATGGTAATGCTTTCATACCGCAGCAGTTTGAGAATCCTTCCAATCCGGAGATTCACAGACTTACAACAGCAAAAGAGATTATGAATGATATGGACGGCAATGTTGATATCTTCATAGCATCAGTAGGAACCGGTGGAACAATTACCGGAACTGCACAGGGAATCAAAGCCGTAAAGCCGGATG
>CAMBEF010000243.1 GCA_945865495.1 uncultured Bacteroides sp.
GGTTATTGCCATCAGCATCCTTCTCTCTGTAATACTTAACATAGAGTACGGGCTGCTCATTATACTTTGAAGTTGTTGCGTCATATGTGATATTTACATCAACAACAACAACTTTCTTGATACCTGAGAGCTTAGATACATTAGTCTCTGTAGATGTCTGTTCCCTTGCGACAAGATTGCCATGTGCGTCAGTTGAAGCCGGATTCACTATTGAAGAACGGCTTGGAAGGATAGTCTTAATACTTGTGTCATATTTGTATATTTCTTCCATCAGCACATAATTTCTCGTATCTCTGACTTCAGCGAATGCAGGCATACTGTAATCATTTACAGTCCATGTTGAACCTGCACCTGTTCCTGCAATATCACCTTTGTTAGGGCTCAGGATTGTCTGGACATAATAGTTAATATTATTAGAGCCCTTATAGCATGCAAGACCGTCTGAATCCTTATTAACAGAAGTTCCTGTATATGTAGCCATTGTCAGATCATAGGAATAATGATTATTCGGCAGCTTTGTTGCTTTTGCATCATACACGCCGGTTGTAGAATCATTGATGGTAAGTGGGGCAACAACACCGGCATCAGCATTAGCCGCTATTGTATCCCCATTACCCTTGAGAAGCTCATCAACACTAAGAGCTTTGCAACGCTCGATGACCTTCTGGCCTATTGCATTGGCCTCTTCGACCTTACGAGCATTAGCATTAATCTTAGATGATGTTGCAAATGTAGTAAGCATTGGCAGCGTCATTATAGCGAGTATAATCATCGCTACCAATACCTCTACGAGTGAAAATCCCTTATTATTCTTATTGTTCCTATTACCGGCTTTTAACCTCCGCATTACACGGCTTAATTGTCCGTTAATATGGTGTCTCATACATACTCCCTTGTCTTACTTACTGAAATATTGTTACATTACCTGTTCTGTTAGCAATCTTAACACGGCTGCTCTTTGTATCATCATTGCATACCTTGATATTAAGAGGCATATCAGTATCATTAGTTACGCTGAGGTTAATGCTTCCCGTATCCTGTGAATCAATACGAGGTGAACTCATGATAAGCATATCCAGAGTATTGCCCGGTTCAAATGACGTACCTGCGTCATAATTAGTAAGTGGGTATGTCTTCTCACCAATCTTATACTGAACCTTATATGCTCCCGCTGTACCAAAGAATCTTACCGATACATCAAGCTGTGCATTACTGTTAGCAGTAAGTACAGATTCTCTTGTCATATCATTCTTCTTACCCATTATTACAGAATCAACATCTGAGTTAGCTGAGTTAAGGAGAATGTAGTAGTCATAATTACTAAGAATGTAATCGCCGTTATTATCAGCCACATCAATTCTTGTTGAATCAAATACACTTGAATTGAAAATATTATCAGTTCCAACCGGAAGGCTGAATGTAGGACTTACATGCTTACGTTCACTTCCGACAATTGCA
The DNA here is from genome assembly GCA_945865495.1 of uncultured Bacteroides sp. GTDB lineage: Bacteria > Bacillota > Clostridia > Lachnospirales > Lachnospiraceae > Bacteroides_F. The sequence goes on from CAMBEF010000243.1 coordinate 1,459, forward strand.
TATGTCGCAATTGATGCTGTTCCGGTAACAAGACCGTCTTCCACATTGTATGACATTGATATTGACTCGATTGAATTCTTACTATAGTAATTATTTATATAATCAATCATCTGCTTCCACTGTGAATATTTAGCCTGATAAGATATCGTCAGTGTGGTCTTGTAACCCTTAAGGTCAGTCTTATATACATTACCGCCTGATGTATTGGATGGGTTAGATGACCTCACCTGTCCGAATGTATACACATTAGCAGCGTCTGAGAATGTAACACCCTTAACCCATGCACCTGTAATCTTCTCTACCTTATTAAGGAAGTCAAGCTGGTCATCCTGATTAGTACTGCTGCTGTAGTTCGCAAATACTGAATTATATATCTTCTTATAATTAGCTGTATCATTCTCATATTTGGTACGGTTCTTAGTCTTCTCGATAAGATCCTTCTGCACCGAATGAAGCTTAGTAGCCTCTGTCTGATACTGTACTCTCATATCAGCGAACTTCTGATATCCGAGAAGATATGATGCTGCAATAATTCCCGCAGCAACAACAATCATTATAAGCTTTTTATCTCTGTCGCTTATCTCAAGTGACATATTCATATTGCTTAAAAAATTAAATTTCTTCTTCATTACTGCACTCCCCCTTATCTGGCTTTAGTTGCACCGGCTGCCTGTGTTGCTGCAGGTGTTGCAGCTGAACCTGTCTGTCTCTGTGCTGACTGCGTTGCTGCTGCCACACTCGGAGATGTTACAGTCTTCTTCTGGCTGGACGCCTTATCTGACTGTGTTGCTGACTGTGTCGGATTGAGTGACGCATCAAGTGTGAATGTACATGTCATTGAGAATGTAATTGACTTAACGCCCTCGTTATCTTCTACTTCTGCTTCACTTCCTATCAGTACATCCTGAACATTCTTAACCGACTTCAATCTCTGGACAAGGAGTGCAAGTGAACTCTTGCTGCTTGTTACACCTGACATTGTAACCTCTCCGCTGTTAGAGCTCATACTCTTAATCGTAACATCTGATGGAAGGTTCCGCTCAAGTGAAGTGATAAATCCTGCGAGAGAATCGTTATTGTTATATGTAAGAATCTGGAATGCAAGAGCATCTGCAGCCGTATACTTAGCTTCGTAATATGAATTAACAACACTCTCTATGCCCTTAACCTGATTAACACTTGACTGTGCCGAATCTCTCTCTGCCTTGGCTGACATCATCATTGCAAATGAGCTTATGATAAGAACTACCGAGCCGACAATCGATGCACCCAGAATAACCTTGAATATTCTGATATCATCCTTACTCTTAACTTCATCCTGTACCGAACGTGGAACAAAATTAACAGGCTTAAGAAATGCACCTATATTGATGATATATGTTGGAATAGTTACTGCTTCTACGTATGTCTTCTTATCCGTAACTATGCCGGCAAGCTCATCAATTGATTCAATAGGAAGCTTAAGTTCATTAGTGAACAGCTCCTTGAATCCAAGCATTGTTGTAGCATTACCGATTATATATGCTTTCTCTATAGGACGGTTGGAATTACGTGTAACATAGTAATCGAGAATACGGTTTACGTTAGTTACAAGATAATTAAGTGACTCCGTGACAGGGTCTCCGTCAAAGCTTGCATGAATAAGCTGCTGCTCCTGAAGCATCTTAAGTGCAGGGTCATACTTTATCCTCATGCTGTCCATAAGTGCATTAACGACAACCGACTTACCGTAAGGTATCGTTCTCTGTAACTGAAGTACATTATTATCAAGAATATTAACTATAGTCGCGTCATTCTCTACCTGAATA
>CAMBEF010000244.1 GCA_945865495.1 uncultured Bacteroides sp.
CATCTCTTGATGTAAACCATCCCGACAGTAAGACCTGCGAAGCTATTTTCAGTGCATCGCTTGATGCACCTGTACCGTCAAGAGTATCCTGCGGCAATGACGATTACTACATGGTTATATATGGCACAACGCTCAAAATACGCTGCCGTATATATACCGGTGAGCTCAAATATTTTTACTCAGACTACACCAATTATTATTATCTGCCGTTTGAAGACCGTGCAATACACAAAAGTGTTGCATTCTACGTTGACAAAGACTTCCGTACAAAAGCAAAAGCAGCTAACTGCTACAGCAAGAAGACCGGTATGTTCCTCCCCCAGAAAAGTGAAATCATCTCGCCATATTTTAAGATTGATTATTCCGATAAAAAAATGTATTTTGAACTGGATGACACATTTCGCAACAGCTATGACAGCCAGTATTCATATATGATGCATGTGATAAGCACTCTTCTCGGATAGAATCCATCATCCGGTGCAAAACGTACAAAAAGCGGTATTGTGTCAGCCACGATACCGCTTCCCATATATGGCGTGCCATTATATATGACACATCATTATGATACAATCTTCTTACAGTTTGTTATAGAAAAACAGCTTCTCAAATCCAAATCCCAGTTCCTTGTAATTAATAATCTGCTCTGTATTACCCACAAATAGGCATCCGCCCTTAACAAGGGCATCGTTAAACTTTCTGTATATCTGATCCTTTGCATCCTCAGTAAAGTAAATCATTACATTACGGCATACTATGAGATGGCATCCCGAAGGATATGGATCTTTGAGTAGGTTATGCTTCTTAAATTCAACACACCTCTTGATATCATCAGATATCTTATATGCTTTCTCGCCCATCTGCTCAAAATACTTCTTCTTATATTCATCAGGCAGTCCCTTGAGACTGTTAGGGCCGTACACGCCTATCTTAGCCTTCTCTATAACCTGCTCATCAAGGTCTGTAGCAAGGATATGTATTCTGTTAAGCGGCATCTTCTTGGCAAGAATCATTGCAATTGTATAAGGTTCATCACCCGTGGAGCATGCTGCGCTCCAGATCTTAAGATTGCTGCCATACTGTTCAATAAGCTTAGGCAGGACAGACTGCTCAAGTGTGTCCCACAATGCCGGATTTCTGTAGAATTCAGAAACATTAATAGTAAGATAATTAACAAATTCATCAAGCTTTTCTGCATCAGTTGATATAAGCTTTGTATAGTCAACATATCCAGTGAATCCGTTACGTCCTATCAGCGTATCAATACGTCTCTTCATCTGGCGTTCCTTGTACGCATTGAGGTCAATTCCGGTAAGCTTAAGTACTTCTTTTTTGAAATCTTCGTAATTATTCCCCATATTTTCTCCATTCCACTAATTATGTCATTTAAAAATAAGCCTTATAACTGATGATTAAATCGTTATAAGGCTTATAAAATTCATAATATCAGATTAGTTCTCTTCTGAGACTTCTTCCGTTGCTTCATCTGAAGCGTTATCCTTAAGAAGTGCCTTAATGCTAAGGCTGATCTTCTTCTCTTCTACATTAAGGTCTACGACCTTAGCTTCTATCTCCTGTCCAATCTTAAGAACATCTGATGGCTTATCAACATGCTCGAGTGCAATCTGTGATACATGAAGAAGTGCATCAACACCTGTCTCAAGCTCAACAAAAGCACCAAAGTCTGTCATTCTTGCTACCTTACCCTTAACGACATTGCCTACTGCATACTTCTCAGGAGCATCTGTCCAAGGGTTCTGATCAGGATACTTAAGGCTGAGAGCTATCTTAGAACCGTTAATCTCCTTAACGAATGCCTTAACGCTGTCTCCAACCTTGAATACCTTCTTAGGGTTCTCTGTTCTTCCCCATGACATCTCTGAAATGTGAAGAAGTCCGTCAACTCCGCCAAGATCGATGAATGCACCGAAGTCAGTTACATTCTTAACTGTTCCTTCGATTGTATCGCCTTCCTTAATTGAAGCAAGAAGCTTCTCAGCCTGCTCAGCCTTCTTAGCAAGAATAAGCTGCTTGCAGTCACCGATAATTCTTCTCTTCTTAGGATTGTACTCTGTAATCACAAATGATACTTCCTGACCTTCAAACTTAGTAAGATCCTTCTCATATGTGTCAGATATAAGACTTGCAGGAATAAATACCCTTGCTTCGTCGATTACTACGCTTAAGCCTCCAGGGATTGCCTTGTCAACCTTAGCTGTGATAACTTCCTTATTGTTGTATGCTTCTTCAAGCTTCTTATTGCCTTCTTCAGCAACAAGTCTTCTGTATGTGAGAAGAACCTGTCCGTCACCATCATTGACTTTAAGAACCTTGGCCTTCATTGTATCACCCTCTGATACTACTGTTCTAAGATCAACATTAGGCTTATTAGTATATTCACTACGTGTAATGATACCGTCAGCCTTGTATCCGATGTTAAGTACTATTTCATCTTCCTTGACACTGATAACTGTACCGTCAACGACCTCTCCTGTATGTATTGTCTTAAATGATTCCTCAAGCATCTGTTCAAAACTTTGCTCTGACATTAGAATAAACCTCCTCAATAATGTTATTAGGGGTTGATGCCCCTGCTGTAATACCTATGCAGCCTTCGGAGTTAAACTTATACAAATCCAGGTCTCTTAGTGTCTGTATATAATACGTGTCCTCACACTCTGACTTGCAGATCTCATAGAGCTTACGCGTATTAGAACTGCTCCTGCCGCCAATGACTATCATGGCATCCGCCTTGGATGCAATAGCCCTCGCCTCTGTCTGACGTTCCTCGGTGGCATTGCAAATTGTATTACGAATGTTTATATTGTAACCCTTTTTTGAAATAATTTCAACCAATTCTTCAAATTTCTTGTAATTAAATGTCGTCTGCGACACGACACATAATTTTTCATTGTCATCCGCCTTAAATTCTTCAGCTTTTTCAGCTGAATCGATAATACATGTCCTGCTCACAGACCATCCTACTATCCCCTCAACTTCCGGATGATGTTCATTGCCGATTACTATAATCGTATAACCCTCTTTGCTTTTTTGCTCTACTATCCTGTGTATCTTAAGGACAAACGGACATGTGGCATCTATAATCTCAAATCCGCTCTTATTAATTGCATCATATACATTCTTTGCAACACCATGTGAACGAAAGATTATTGAACCCTTTTCAATCCCGGATAATTCATCAATATTATTAATAACACTAAAACCATTATCCACAAGGACTTTTACTACCTCTTC
>CAMBEF010000245.1 GCA_945865495.1 uncultured Bacteroides sp.
TAATCCCTGCCTGCCACATTAAGTGTCTGGCTTACAACTGCATCTTCTATCCTGTGACTGGTAATTCCCTCTATGTCTTTTCCTGCAAGTCTGACAGGAACCTCTGAAGCTCTGAGTACCGGGCTTCCCATATTAACTCTTGCACTTACTACCTTATCTGTAGCAGGGTCAACCTTAAGCTGTATGTATTTAATTCCTGCAAGCGTATCTATCGCAATCTCTTTTTTATCTGTAAGTCTGTAATCATATACATACTTAGCCACACATCTGATTCCGTTGCCGCACATCTGCGCACGGCTTCCGTCAGAATTATACATCTCCATAAAGAAGTCCGCCTTATCAGACGGCTTTATGAGGATAAGTCCATCTGAACCTATTCCAAAATGTCTGTCACTCACAAACTTTGCAACTGCCCCGGCATTCTCAATCGATGTCTTCGTACAGTCAACATAGACATAATCGTTGCCTGCACCATGCATTTTTGTAAATCTCATAAAATACCTCATTCTACGAATAAATTCCAATTACCATCTGTGCAGATTCAACAAAACTGTTACCACTGTCCATGCTGCACTTCTGGATGTAACGATGTGCCTCAGGCTCGGTGAGGTTATTCTTCTCCATAAGGAGAATCTTAGCCTGATCTATTATCTTCTGTTCTTCTTCCGATCTCTGTCTCGGCTGTATGCGTGCCTTACGCCTTCTCCTGAGCTGTGACTGCATCATCATCTGCAGAGTACTTAAAAGGTCATTAACCTTGATTGGCATGGCTGCACATACTATGTCATTATATTCACAATCACTCCAAAGACTCTTAGATGCAACCAGCAGAAGCTGAAAACTCCTTGGCTTATACTCATAAAGGTCCGTATAAAGCATGTCGCTCAGCTTATATCCGCATATTATAATTCCATCCGACAGATTATCCGCAATGTTAATTGCCTGCGCTCCTGTAGTGCATGGTGGTGCAACAGTATAGCCGTTGCGGACAAGCAGACCTTTTATTGCCTTGGCGTCCTCAATCTTTGGAAATGCTACTACTATCGTTGCCATATTAAAATTCCCTGCAATTAATATTTGTTAAGGTACTCATCTAATTCCCACTGTGTAACCTGTCTGCGGTATGAGTTCCACTCCTGCTCCTTAGCCTCAAGGTACTTCTTTGAAACATGAGGTCCGAGTACATTCATGATAAACTTATCTTCTCTTAAGCACTGGAGTGCCTCATAGAGGTCTACTGGAAGACTGTCGATTCCGACAAACTTTCTCTCGTCATCTGTCATGTCAAATATATTGCAGTCGATTCCTGAAGGTGCTGCAAGCTTATTCTTAATTCCGTCAAGTCCTGCTGCAAGACATACAGCGAGTGTAAGATACGGATTAGCTGTAGGATCCGGGCTTCTGAGCTCGATTCTTGTGCTCTGTCCTCTTGATGCCGGTATTCTGATAAGCGGGCTTCTGTTAGTTGCTGACCATGCAATATAAAGCGGTGCCTCAAAGCCCGGAACCATTCTCTTATATGAGTTAACAAGCGGATTGACAATAGCTGTTATAGCCTTCATATGCTTCATAAGTCCCGCTATAAAGTGATATGCATCCTCACTTAATCCGAGCTTGCCATCTGTTCTGTCGAATATATCCCTGCCTGTATCCTTATCTGCAAGTGACATATTTACATGCATACCCGAACCGCATGAATTCATTGTAGGCTTTGGCATGAATGTTGCATGAAGTCCGTGTCTCTGCGCAATAGTCTTAACCGTGAGCTTGAATGTCATAAGGTTATCTGCCGTTGCAAGTGCCTCGTCATATTTGAAATCTATCTCATGCTGTGCAGGAGCCGTCTCATGATGTGAAGACTCAATCTCAAATCCCATATCCTCAAGAGTAAGAATCATGTCACGGCGTACATTCTCAGCCCTGTCAGATGGTCCAAGGTCAAAATATCCTGCCTTCTCATGTGTTATTGTTGTCGGAAGTCCGTCATCATCCGTATGGAACAGGAAGAACTCACATTCAGGACCTACATTGAATGTATATCCCATCTCATCAGCTTCCTTAAGCACTTTCTTAAGGATATATCTTGGGTCGCCCTCAAAAGGTGTTCCGTCTGTCTTATATACGTCGCAGATAAATCTTGCAACTCTTCCCTGCTGCGGCCTCCATGGGAATATCTCAAATGTATTCAGATCAGGATGCAGATACATATCTGATTCCTCAAAACGAACGATTCCCTCAAGTGCCGAGCCGTCAAACATACACTTGTTATCAAGTGCCTTCTGAAGCTGGCTTGAAGTAATTGCGACATTCTTAAGAACGCCAAAAATATCAGTAAACTGAAGTCTTATGAACTCTACGTCCTCTTCCTCTACAATCCTGAAAATATCTTCCTTAGAATAATCATGCATATCGCATAAATCCTCCCAAAAATAGTGTATGGCAAAAGTGCCACTATGATTATAAAATCCATTTAATCTCTTGTCAATAAAATCAGTATTTTCATATGTTCCTCACATGCCGGCTGTGACGTAACATTTTGTCATATTTCCAATATTGCAAATTTCGACATCCCCATATATAATTAAGTCTGATATTAATAAGAAAAGAAAGGGTTAATCATGAATTTCATCAGACAAAAAACAACGCGTCTTCTGGCGATGCTGCTTGTTATGTCATCCTTACTTGTGTCAGGATGCGGAAGTAACGCAGCAACCGCAGTTGATGCCACTATTGGAAGCACATCGGAGACAGTGGCACAGGCTGTTACCGAAGCCGAGACTACCACACCGGCACCCAAGAGCACCGAAGTCAGTCTTATGATGATTGGCGACATGCTTATACATGAGGGAGTGTATAAGAGCGGACTTCAGGATGATGGCACATATAATTTTGACCATCTCTTCAAGAATATCCTTCCTGATGTCAAGGCTGCCGACATATCAATTGTCAATCAGGAGACAATACTCGGAGGAACAGAGCTGGGACTCAGCGGATATCCGGCCTTCAACAGTCCTTATGAGATTGCGGATGCAATAAGTAAGGCAGGTTTTAATGTGGTTCTCCAGGCCACCAACCACACACTTGACAAAGGGCTTAAAGGCGTAAACAATGACATTAACTACTGGAAGAACAATTTCCCTGATATAAAAGTATTGGGAATAAATGAAAATGAAGAACAGTACAACAGCATTTATGTATACGAAAAAGATGATTTCAAGATATCAATCCTTAACTATACATAC
>CAMBEF010000246.1 GCA_945865495.1 uncultured Bacteroides sp.
TAATATTTATTGAAAATGGTCATGTTTATTTTGTACTATTTATATACTACCATCAATATGCACTTTCGTCATGATGTGCCTTAATTACTTTTGCAGCATTTTCAAAAAAATCCCGTCCGCATCTTGCATGCATGCCATAGCCAAGGCTGTTTACATGGTTACTCTTAAGCGGCTTGTAATAAAAAAGGATATCCGGTCCGTGAAGCCCTATAAGATAAAGTTCCATATTATTGCGAATTATCGCCTGCCGGCTTTCCGGCAGTTCATTGATTACTTCTTTTCCCATTCTGTAATGTGCATATGTAGATGGCATGATAATCTCCTTTATTTATAAAACCTTACTTCCGTTTGCCGTGAGCTTGAAACGTGCTCCAAGTATCTCTGCTGCTTTACGGCACATCATCATTCGACCCAGAAATATGTCAAAATATTCATACATTGTGCAGATGCTCTCGTCTATCTTAAGGTTAAGTGATATAACCGACTTTTCGGTGTTCAGCTTAAGCTTTGCTTCCGTAACGGCATAATTGACCCTGTCATGTATGTCAAAGCTGGCAAGATCTGTGTTGCGCACGCGGTTACGTCGCACATCTGTCTTATCGGCTATAATAAGTGCTGCCGATATTGCATCATAAGCCCCGCCCGTTGACTCATCATGGTTACCTATCACTGACATTACTTCAACGCGGTCCTCAAGCCCCATTCCTGCTTTTTCCAATATCTGTCCTGCAAGAATTGCACCATACTCAGCATGATGGCTTCTGTTGACTGCATTACCTATGTCATGCATAAATCCGGCTATCTTTGCAAGTTCTATATCATGCTCCGGATACCCGAACTGCTTAAGTATCATTGCAGCATGCTTTGCCACTATTGCGGTATGAACCTCGGAATGATCGGTATAACCAAGCATTCCAAGCTTTTCATTGCCCTTGCGTATATATGCAAGGACTTCTTCATTTTTTTTAATTTCACTATACTTCATATGTATTTCCTCCAAATACTGCCGGAATTAATACAGCGTTCTTGCCACAGCTTTTTATTACAACCTTTTTACCGCATCCATGGCAAGCTCTGATCTCTCACATTCATCAGCAGACAATGTTATCTGCCAGCAGTAGCTGCTCCCTTTCATATATTTGGCTGCATAGCTGAGTCCGTTAGTCCTCTTATCAAGAAACGGCTTATCTATCTGATTAGGGTCTCCGAGAAGAATTATCTTTGTTCCCCTGCCTGCTCTTGTTATTATTCCCTTAACCTGATTAGGCGTCATATTCTGTGCCTCATCTATGATAAGATAGGTTCTTGCTATAGAGCGCCCTCTTATAAAATTAAGAGCCTCTGTCTGTATTATTCCCCTGTCAAATATCTCCGTTATCTTATCGCTCAGTGCCTCCTCATCCTGATATCTTATCTGATCATCAGAATCGATTATCTGCTCAAGATTATCTATAACCGGACGCATCAGAGGAGCAATCTTTTCCTGCTCACTTCCCGAAAGGAAGCCGATGTCATCATCGAATTGTGCATTAGGCCTGCACACGATTATTCTTCTGTATTCACCTTTTGGATTGTTATAGACCTTCTCAAGTCCTACTGCCAGAGAATAGAAGGTCTTTGCCGTTCCCGCCATTCCCTTTATTATCACTAGCGGTGCCTCATCCGCCCCCGCCATGAGTGCCTCCTGCATGAAATACTGTCCTGAATTACGCGGTGTCACACCATACGGTTTACTCTTTTTATATGTAAGCGGAACAACACGCCCATGACACACTCTGCCAAGCAGCGTCTTTCTTGTCGACTGGTCTGCCTTAAGTATTACGAATTCATTCTCCGTAAAGTCATATTTTTTCTGTGCTCCGTTTGAATCTGATATATACAGTTCATCAACAGATATGCCCTTTTTCTTAAAATCCTTTACAAGATTTTCCGGTATGTACACCTCACATCTTCCCGTATATAGTTCATCATCATCGGATATCTGCTCTGTTGTGAAATCCTCTGCCCTGATTCCTATTATCTGCGCCTTAAGACGCAATACGAGATCTTTGGTGACGAGGACTATCTGCTCTTCCCCTGATGAAGCCGCGAGTCCCCTGCATACCTTAAGTATACGATTGTCCGCCTTATCCTCAGGAAGGTCTTCTGGCAATTCAACATTTACAAAGTTCTTCTCAATTCTTAATGTGCCGCCACCCTCAAGTGTAACCCCATCAAGAAGATTGCCTCTTTCCCTGAGATTCTCAAGCATCCTGACTGCCGCACGTGCATTAGCTCCTTTTTCCCCATCTGCTTTTTTAAGCCCGTCAAGCTCTTCGATTACAACAAGAGGTATAACAAGATTGTTATCATCAAAGCACTGCACCGCATATGGTGCCTGTATAAAGACATTAGTATCAATCACATACGTTTTTTTCATACAGCCATTTTCTTTCCATGAACTGTCTTTATCGTATATCCCGAATGTAACTGCTGCTATCACATGTCTGTATTAATTATGTAAAATTTAGGAAAATTCAATTGCAGTTACTTCTGTTTTATTCTGTTCAAAATATAATTTTTCATGTTATAATGTTAAAATGATGTTGTGAATTTTGGCAGCAATATTATACTATGGATGTTTTTATATTTTATGGAGGTTTTGATGAATAAACATTTTAGGCATTTAGTTTTTATACTCGCAGGAACGGCTGTTATCTCATCCTTTGCCGGCTGCACAAGCAGCGGCGGCACTAATACCACAATCGCAACTACCCAGGCAGCACAGCCTGCAATCAGCAGCTCACTTGAACTTCTTAATACTGTATGGAACAGCTATGATGAGAATGAAAGATTCTATGTCGTTGGAGGGAATGTTGCAGGCAATAACGCGATAGAAGGTGCTCCGGGCGTATATTCAGTCAGCGACAGCGATGCGCTCAACCGTGCGCTTGGTTTTCCCGCAGACTGTGCAGATAAGATTGACAATGCTGCTTCTCTCATGCATATGATGCATGCCAACACATTTACATGCGGCGCATTTCACCTTAAGAATTCTGCCGATTCAGATACAGTAACAGACGCTGTTAAGGCCAACATTATGCAGCGTCACTGGCTCGACGGATTCCCGGATAAGTATGTGATAGCAGTTACAGATGATTATGTTGTTTTATTATGGGGTTATGATGAATTTGTTGATACATTCACAGATAAACTTAACTCCGCATATCCTTCGACAAAGATTATCTGCAATACGCTGG
>CAMBEF010000247.1 GCA_945865495.1 uncultured Bacteroides sp.
CGTGCACAGGGACTTGGCATGAGCGGTACGCATTTTGTTAACTGCTGCGGGCTTGATACTGACGGACACATGATGACTGCAAGGGATGTAGCCATAATGTCAAGGGAGCTGATTACAAGATATCCGCAGATACATGAGTATTCCGGAATATGGATGGATACCATAACGCACAGCACAAGACGCGGTGAGTCAGAGTTCGGGCTGTCCAATACCAATAAGCTGATTAAGCAGTATGAATGGGCAACAGGTCTTAAGACCGGTTCAACCGGTCTGGCAAAATGCTGTCTTTCAGCTACTGCTGAAAAGGATGGAATAGAACTCATTGCTGTCGTTATGGCAGCACCTAACAGTAAGACACGTTTTAAGGATGCGATAAGCCTGCTTAATTACGGATATGGCGTCGTAGACATTTACAAAGACAATACACAGTTAAGTCAGGAAAAGATAGTTGTGCGTGGAGGAAAATCTGATTCGGTCACATGCCGTAAGAATAACGAATTTGTCTATGTATTCACGGAAGATACTGATACAGGCAGAATTAAGCGTACGGAGGAATATGCAGACGGACTTGAAGCACCGGTGTATGAGGGGGAAGTGGTCGGTCAGACGGTATATGAGTTGGATGGCAATATACTCGGAACTATTGATATTGTAGCGGCAGATACAGTAGAAAAAGCAGGATTTGGGGATTGTATAAGAAGTACAATGATGAAAATGTTGCTAAATTAATGTACCGGGTATAAAATCTAATCGTTAGATAACGGAATGGAATGGGGATTAATATGCAGGAAAATATATCATCCGAAGAGATGCTCGAGATACTTGATAATAACGGGAGACCTACAGGCAAGGCTAAGGCCAGGCGGCTTGTCCACCGTGACGGTGACGCACATGCAACATCTCATGTATGGATTATAAGAGCTAATAATATTGGTAAAACAGGATACGATATTCTGCTGCAGAAGCGCAGCCATAACAAGGATTCATTCCCTGACTGCTATGATATATCGTCAGCAGGACATATACCATTCGGTCAGGGATACATTGAATCGGCGATAAGTGAACTTAAGGAAGAACTTGGAATTGCCGCTTCAGAAGAAGAGCTTGAGTTCATCGGTGTCCATGATGCGTTTAACAGGGCTGAATTCTATGGACAGCCATTTCTTAATCATGAGATAAGCAACGTCTACATTCTTGAACGTGACCCGGAACTATCTGAATTCAGGCTGCAGCCTGAGGAAGTACAGTCGGTTATGTGGATTGATTTTGACGAATGCTATAATAATGTTAAGAATAACCTGTTTGAACACTGCATCTGCATGGATGAGATGGATATGCTTTATAATGCACTTTCACATAGAAAAAGTCATTAAAGAGCGAATGACTGATGAATGGAGGAACTAATGGATCTGTTTCAATATATGCGTGAAAATACGATGGAAAAGGAATCGCCGCTTGCATCGCGCATGCGTCCCGAGACCCTTGAGGAGGTTGTGGGACAGCAGCACATAATTGGAAAGGACAGGCTGCTCTACAGAGCAATCAAGGCTGACAAGATAAGCTCAATCATATTCTACGGACCTCCCGGAACGGGTAAGACAACGCTGGCAAAAGTTATTGCTAATACTACAAGTGCTGATTTCTGCCAGATTAACGCTACCGTTGCAGGTAAGAAGGATATGGAAGATGTTGTTGCGAAAGCAAAAGATAACATTGGAATGTATGGAAGAAAGACAATACTTTTTGTGGATGAGATTCACCGCTTTAACAAGGGGCAGCAGGATTATCTGCTTCCGTTTGTCGAGGACGGTACAATCATTCTTATAGGTGCAACAACAGAGAATCCGTATTTTGAAGTAAATCAGGCGCTTATATCCAGGTCAGCAGTATTTGAATTAAGGCCGCTTGAAAAAGATGATATTCTCAAGCTCATAAAAAGGGCAATATCAGATGACAAAAAAGGTATGGGGGCGTATGGAGCACTGATAGATGATGATGCGGCTGAATTTCTTGCCGACTGTGCCAACGGTGATGCACGAAATGCACTTAACGCAGTAGAACTTGCCGTACTTACAACATCACCGTCAGAAGATGGAGGCATACATATTACGCTTGATGTAGCATCAGACTGTATTCAGAAACGAGTGCTTAAGTATGACAAGACGGGTGATAACCATTATGATACGATATCAGCATTTATTAAGAGTATGAGAGGATCGGATCCGGATGCAGCAGTGTATTATCTTGCAAGGATGCTTTATGCGGGTGAGGATGTTGCATTTATCGCCAGAAGAATAATGATATGTGCAAGTGAGGATGTTGGAAATGCGGACCCACGTGCATTAGAAGTTGCTGTGGCTGCATCACAGGCCGTTGAGAGACTTGGAATGCCGGAAGCAAGGATAGTTCTTGCACAGGCAGTCACTTATATTGCGTGTGCGCCTAAGAGTAACGCTGCGTATATGGCTGTTGATGCTGCACTTGACAGGGTGAGGAATGAAAAAACAGCAGCTATTCCAACGCATCTTAGGGATGCGCATTATAAAGGGGCTGCAAAGCTTGGACATGGTGAAGGATACAGGTATGCACATGATTATCCTAATCATTATGTTGATCAGCAGTACCTTCCGGACGAACTTAAGGGGACGAAGTTCTATAACCCTACAGATATGGGATATGAGAAGGAGATGAAGAATCTTCAGAAAAAAATAAGAGAAGAAGCAGGAGAAGTTTAGATATGACAGAATACACACAGTATATAGTCTCACACATAAGAGGACAGATTACGGGAGATTACGAAAAAGATATGCAGTATCTGTATGACTGCAGTGAAAAGTATAAGGAGGATGAGGAATCTGCGGATATTTTAAGAGAAATAGCATCAATGATGTATGAGATACTGCCTGATGACCAGAAAGAGCAGGTGGGTGACAGACTGAAAGACCTTCACAATAATTTTGAGACTACATATCAGGCAGTACTTGACATGATAAAATGCAATGATACTGCTAAGGCCAGAACAACTCTTGAAGAACTTATTGCTTCAGTTGAAGGAAGATATGTAAATGATGATAAGAATATATATCTCAGCCTTAATCATATAATGGAGCTTTATGAGTATTCATACTATTTTAAGACGGACAGGGATATAAAATGTACTGATGTGATGTATAACGAATATTACAGAACGTATGCACAGCTGTTATGTGCAACGGGAGAATATGAGAAGGCGCTGGA
>CAMBEF010000248.1 GCA_945865495.1 uncultured Bacteroides sp.
TCTGACATTTGGCTCGCGATTCCTCCGGCACTTTGTGCCTGCGGAATGGAGAATATTATGAACGAATTTGGATTTTCAATACCACAGAATATAACAGTAGGAAGAGGAACTCTCGGTAAGCTTGGTGAGGCAGCTAAGAAGCTTGGCGGCACGCATGCATTTATAATATCTGGTCCGCATCTTGAGAAGATGGGACTTGTAGCCAAAGCAGAAGGATATCTTGCGGATGCCGGTATTAAGGCGGATGCGTACACGGATATAGAAGCCAATCCGTCAGTGACAACGGTTGAAAAGGCAACGGATGCTTTCAAGGCTTCGGGCGCAGACTTTATCGTGGCGTTCGGTGGAGGCTCGCCTATGGATGTAGCCAAGGCAGTCGGAGTTGTTGCAAAGTATGGCGGAAGCATTACTGATTATGAAGGTGCTCACAAGGTTCCGGGTAAGATTGTTCCGCTTATAGCGATTCCGACAACTGCGGGTACAGGCTCAGAGGTTACTGCATTCTCGGTAATAACTGACCATAGCAGGGATTATAAGCTTACGGTATTCAGCTATGAACTTCTTCCGGCATATGCTATACTTGATGCGCAGCTGCTTACAACGGCACCGGCAAGTGTAGCGGCTGCATGTGGAATAGATGCCTTCATACATGCGGAGGAGGCTTATATATCAACTGCGGCATCTCCGTTCTCAGATGCAATGGCTGAGAAGGCGATGGAGCTTATCGGCGGCAATATAAGACGTTTTGTTGCTAACAGGACAGACATAGATGCGGCAGAGGCTATGCTTACGGGTTCACTGTTTGCGGGAATTGCATTTTCATATGCGAGACTTGGCAACGTGCATGCCATGAGCCATCCGGTAAGTGCTTTCTTTGATGTTCCGCACGGAGTCGCCAATGCAGTACTGCTTCCTGTGATTGCAGAGTATAATGCACTTGCAGACCACGGCAAATATATTAAAATATATAACTATATAAGTAAGATTCCGGCGTATGCGGATGAATTTGAGCCGGAGATGTTAGTTGCTGCAATAAGAGAGCTTTGTGCTTCAATATGCATTCCTAAGAACCTCACGGAGGCTGTCAATAATGCAAGTAAGATCGGTGAAGTAAGCCGTGGGCAGATTGAGGAGAAGATTCCGGCAATGGCAGCAGATGCCATGAAGAGCGGCAATATTGCGGTCAATCCGAGAGCATCACGCCAGAGTGATATTGAGGCTTTGTATATAAAAGCACTGTAACAGCAGAATCAGTAACAGACAAGGAGGATTTGCGATGGATTATCTGTCACATAATGTATCAGTCAATTTGAAAAGAATACGTCAGTCCAAGGGTATGAGCCTTGATCAGGTGGCTGAGCAGACAGGTGTCAGCAAGAGTATGCTTGCACAGATTGAGAAGGGGACAGCTAATCCGTCGCTTGGTGTCCTTGGCAAGATAACGAGCGGACTCAGAATAGAATTTCAGGAGCTGATTGACCCGCCGAGAATAGACCACTGCCTTGTGTCTCCTGAGGAGATAATCCCGACCAAGGAAATGCTTGGACAGTATAAGGTGTGGACATGCTTTCCTTATGAGGATTCACAGTCTGTCGAGGTGTACAGAATAGACGTTGAGCCGGGCGGAACGTATACAAGCGGAAGCCACGGTGAAAAGACAAGGGAGTATATAGCTGTTACGGACGGAGTCATCACGATAGAGTGCAACGGACATACCGAGCAGGTAAGCAAGGGACAGGTATACAAATTCGAGACAGATCAGGCACATGTATACCGCAATGACGGAGACAGACCGGTGAGCTGTATGTGCTTTTTCCTTGATTATAGTAACATAAGATAAAACACACAACCATGATGCCTGCACCGGGGCAGGTAATAAGGTCTTTCATCCGCATGAGCAAGCTCATAAGCGGATGAAAGACCTTTTTGACTCCGGAATTATTTTAAATATTCATAAAGTGAGTTGGAAAGCTGCTTTATGTCCTTGCCGCTTGTATTTATTAACAGGTCATAATAGCTTTTGTCGCCCCACTTCTGCTGGCTGCAAAATTCACAGTACTGTGCGCGGGCGCGGTCAACATCCTTCATCTTCTTACGAAGCTCTTTTTCTGTGAGGTGTTCGCCGGGCTCGCTTCTTTCCATACATCTCTTGAGCTTGCTCTCAGTATCAGCATATACAAATATGCGGAACGGATTCATCTCACGCAGAACATAGTCTGCACAGCGTCCGACGATAATACAGTCCGACTTCTCGGCAAGTTCGGTAAGAAGCTTGTACTGTTCAGAAAGAACTGACATATTCTGTTGAAATACCGGGTCAGGAGTAACAAGAAGACTCTGGCCTACATGAATCGGGAATGAGATAAGAGGGCGCTTCTCAGATACCTGATGCACATACTCCTCAGATAACTGCGTACGCTTTGAAATCTCAGTTATAATCTCCTTATCATAGTAAGCAATTCCTAATTTTTCTGAAAGACGGCGCCCGAGTTCACGTCCGCCGCTTCCAAATTCACGTCCGATAGTAATAATACGATTCATTCATGGCTCCTTTCAAGGCTGAAGGATTACGCATGCTTAAAATGTCCCGTCACATACGTTACAGCTTTTCTTACATAATACACTATAAAGACAAGACTTTCCATAATTATCATGTATTTGATTACAAACTGCATGGCAGTCTTCTTAATACAAATTTAATACCGGACACAAGACATTAATGCACATTTTATGCTGTATATGCAATAATAAATAAAGTTATTGAAAGAGAGGCATTTTTATATGCGGCATTTGATAAAGCATTTTTCATCAGCACAGATTATAATTATAGGGTTTGCCGGAGTTATACTTCTTGGCAGTCTGCTGCTTATGCTGCCATTTGCAACAGTGGACGGGCAGGGAGCCTGCTTTGCGGACGCACTGTTCACGGCAACTTCGGCAGTATGTGTTACAGGACTTATAGTCCGGGATACGGCAACTTACTGGTCAGGGTTTGGACAGGCGGTAATACTGGCACTTATACAGATAGGAGGAATGGGAGTTATAACGGTAGCCGTTGCAGTTACTCTTATATCAGGAAAAAGGATAAGTCTTAAGCAGAGGAGTACAATGCAGGACGCAATATCGGCACCGCAGGTCGGAGGTATTGTGCGGCTTACCGGATTTATTGTAAAGGTTTCGGTCGCAATAGAGATT
>CAMBEF010000249.1 GCA_945865495.1 uncultured Bacteroides sp.
GTCTTAAGACTGTCATTGATTCCATCAAGGAAACCAACCATAATCATAAGCTCAACATCATACTTCTTAGCAAGGTCGGCTACAGTTCCCTTAACAACCTCGTCAGGATTAGCAAGAATCTGCTCGTAGATTCCCTTCTCAAGATTAAAATATGTGCCCCAGAACTGATTTGCCTGCTGCTGATTCATCTCTGTCTCATAGGCCATCTTACGCCATGTCTCAAGTAATGTCATAATCTTCTCCTCATTTCTTATAATTAACCAAACGGGCTGCCGCACTACCATGCGACAGCCTGTGTACTGAACAATGATATACTATACTGTTAAAAAAGTCAATCCGCCAATTACTTATATTGGCTGTAAAGTGAACCTGTATACTGATAACTGCTGTAGCTTCCGGTGCTTGTATACGAATAACCGTTAAGGTTGGCAAGCTGTGACACAGACTTATTATAGATATTGGATGAGCTTGATGCTATACCGTAAGCATATGAACCCGTTCCGTTAAAGATACTCTTAACATCCGTCATATTAGCTGACTTAAATGCCTTCTCATCTATAGTAAGCTTGTTATCGCTTCCGATGCTTATTCCAACATCTGCAAGAAGCTTACCGTTAGCCTTAGTTGCCTTAACCATACTTGCCGTTGATGAAAGTACTGACGAATCATCTGATGATGCCGCACTCTCTATTGTTGAGTTATAGTCCTTAACGAACTTTGAAACTGCCTTATAAATTGCATCAGTATCATACTCACTCTTAACTGTACCGTCATCCTGTCTGACATCCTTCTTGGTGAACACCGAATCCTTGCCCTTAGATAATAACCCAAGTGAATCTTCCTGAAGCGCCTTGGCGCTGTCACGTACTGACGCTGCATTCTTCCTGGCACTGTCAGATGCCACGTTAGAAGTTGTCTCTCCTGCTATCGAGCCAATCTTGGAATTGCCATTATAATATGACTTCAACAGCTTGTAATATGAACCATTCTTAATTGAGCCATAATCAAACAGTGTAGACGAAGTACCTGATGTCTGACTTGTTCCAAACATAGAATTAAAAAATCCTGAACTAACTCCAAAATATGTTCCTGTACCAAATGAACTAATTGATGCCATAATCAATACCTCCTTGTATAAATCCATGCACCCTCTTATGCATATTATATCACAGTATACTTATAAATCAACAGGTACATTAATGAACATTGTATACATCACATGTTTTCAGTGCATATTTTTAAAAGTCTCCCTGCCGCATTAGACAACGGCACTTTATTATTGGTCGCAATACATATATTCCTCACAGGTATCTGCTCTTTTATATTAATTTCAAAAAGCTGTCCGCTGTCAAGCTCATTACATGCAAAGTTTCTTACAACGCATCCTATTCCCATATTTCTCACACTGAACTGTACTATCATATCACTCGTTGCCAGTTCAAACTCCGGGTGAAGGCATACATTATGCCCTGCAAGATATCCGTCGACAAATCTTCTTGTACTTGTATTGCCCTCAAGGCATATTACAGGATAATCTTCGAGTTCACTGCATGACATCTGTCTCCCCTTTAATTCAGTAAAACGGCTTCCTGCAACAAACACATCCTGAATCTCCATAACCGGCGTGATATCTACATCTTTATCATCATCTACAGGTGTACTGATAATTCCAAAATCAATACTTCCGTTTTTTAAGAACTGCAGCGTCTCCGGCGTAGGTGCATTAGTAACTGACACCTTTATATCAGGATAAAGATTATGGAACTTCTCAAGATGCGGAAGGAGAAAATACTTTAACGTCATGTCACTGGCACCTACCGTTATCTCTCCCGACTCAAGATTGAGCATCTGAAACAGCTTGTCCTCTCCAAGACGTATATATTCATATCCCTGGCTCACATACGAATACAACACCGCCCCTTCGCTTGTAAGCTTCACACCTTTTGGCATTCTTGCAAACAGCTTTACAGAAAGCTGAGATTCCATATGCCTGATTGCCTGACTTACCGCAGGCTGCGAGATGCAGAGTTCCCTGGCAGCAAGCGATATGCTTCCAAGCTTCCCAACATAGTAAAATATCTTATAATATTCCAGATTTATATTAGTCCGTTCCATTCCTGTCTCCATTCCGGGGCATCCCCCTTGGAAAATATTATATTGTACGTTATAATAATATCATTGCTTTAAAATTAATGAGGTACATAATGAAGAAAAAAGCTGCTGTTTTTATGGCAATACTTCCTGTATTGCTATTCATAATCATATATGTGTATTTTGCCTATAATCCATCAAAAAGCCTGCGGGGTTCTTCCGGGACATCTGCTGCGGATGAGACGGCGGGCAGTGATACATCCGTAACTATAACCGAAGCCACACTTCCTGCCGGACTTGATGCAGATGTATACTCTTCAGGCATGCATGAGGATGCTACCGATGAGGCAGGCAGACCTCTGATTAAGTCTATGCAGCTTTATATGCTGATTCCCGTAAGGCATATTGCCCAGAATCCCGAACTTCCTACAGGCTGTGAGATTACTTCACTCACAATGGTTCTCAACTATCTTGGGTATAATGTCAGCAAAACATATATGGCCGACAACTACCTTGACCGTCTTGAGACCTTTGACGGAAGTTTCTATGATTATTATATCGGCAATCCATATGAAAGTGCAAGCTGGGGTTGTTTTGCGCCTGCCATAACAAAAAGCGCTTCCCGCTTTCTTGCCGACAATAATTCGCCACTTAAGGCACACAACATAAGCGGTGCGTCATTGCAGACACTGTTTGATGAGATATCTGACGGCAATCCTGTAATTGTATGGAGCACAAGCAAATGGGGAACGCCCACAACCTACTCTTCCGTCCAGCTCAACGATAATACCGTATTCAACTGGCCGAGCAATGAACACTGTGTTGTTCTCACAGGATTTAATCTTGAGAAGAACACAGTGTTCATCGCCGACCCTTTAAGTGATATCGTCGAACGTGACCTTACGGAGTTTGCCGCAACATACAGCGCCTACTACCGCCAGGCCGTAGTAATAAAATAGTCCCCCCATGTATGCTGCTTCCTGCTTGTTGCATTATCTATTGCAGCT
>CAMBEF010000250.1 GCA_945865495.1 uncultured Bacteroides sp.
GAATCAATGACAGTCTTAAGACTCCTAACCCAATCGAGACAATGGCTGAGGATACAGAAGTAAGTCTTGAGTATGACAAAGAAAAGCTCTCTTATAATATGGTTGGCGCTAAGGCTGAATGGCTGTATGAGCTTCCACAGTGGGATGCGCTTCTTACAGAAGATGTAAGAAAGGATCTTTATAAGAAGCAGAAGCTTTCGGGTACAGTCGTAAAGGATAAGAAGATTGGACGTAACGATCCATGTCCATGTGGTTCAGGACTTAAGTACAAGAAGTGCTGTGGTAAGAATGCATAATCGGAATGCATAATAAGCAGGATAATCAGTGATTGCAAAACCGTCGCCTAACGAGGCGACGGTTTTATATTATGGATGAATTCATGAGTTGTCTGCCGATGACTGGGTGTTGATGGCACGGCCGTTGGTTATTCCCGCCTCCTCTAAGGCCTGGGCAACTTCATCGGTCAGTACCGGCGGAAGATGGTGGATATGGCATGCAGCGTGTCCGTCTATAAAGAAGGTTATCGTGCCCGCGAGATGCCTTCTCATAGGAAGCCCACAAAGAGTACTGTAACTGTAGAAAGCGCTTATACGGTCTATTGGGATTATTGCTGATACAGGGGCATTAGCATATATGACATAATTGGCTGTTATATAAAAGCCGCCGGTCTTTTTGCAATCTGTCATTAGCTCACGGCATGCCTGTCTGATATGTACAGTGCTGTTTCTGCCAAGAGTGTTATTGTATATTGCAGTGTGATATGGATTAATAAGACCTATTATTATTGTCACAATATGGATAAGTGTGAATACCAAAGCAAATACTAAGAATATTCCGAGTATCGCTACAGGAACCGGAGAGTACCGGAGTTCATTAACAACAACAGTAGAAGTTACAGAACTTAAGCCGTTATAAGACCAGTTCATGTCACCTGCCATTAATGAGAGCAGGTCATGGAGGTTACTGTCATTAATTATAAGTTCTGCGCGAAAATCGGAGTTATTGATTGTAGATGGGAAATCTCCGTACTGCTGTATATATTTGGATGATAATACATATATGGTACACTTACCATCTTCAAGGGCGTAGTAATAATGACCTTTTACTCTGCCTCCGATCATGTAATCGTAACCGGTGTAATGAAGCGAATCAGCATGACAGCTGATATATCTGCTGCTATGATATAATGCGGACATATCTTCACTGCTTGAAACAGCAGTAGGAAAAAGACAGTTGAATACCGGAACCTGAGATAAAAGTATTATCAGTATTGCAAGAAATATTGCCGGGATTATCATGTGATGTGCGAGAGAAATTCTTATATTATGTTCAAATGCTGACTTAGTCAATGTACCCTCCGAAAAATATCATTAAAATATACTTTGTTAAATAATAAGTATAGTTTATCCGGACGGCATTATCAAGTCATTAAGTTGACAAAAACATACCCGGCCTGTATCATTAGTGATAATTCAATAGAACCAGAATGGAGAAGAGCATGGAAGCATATACAGGTTTTTCATATGTTTATGACAGATTTATGCAGGATATGCCATATGAAGAGTGGGCTGTATACATAAAGGGAAAACTTGAAGAAAATGGCATATATTCTCAGAATTCAACGGTGGCAGAGCTTGGCTGCGGTACGGGAGCATTTACTAATGAGCTTGCACGCATGGGCTATAATATGATTGGAATTGATAATTCGGAAGATATGCTGGCGGTTGCGTCATCAGCGGACGGTCAGGATTATAATTCAGAAGAAGACGATAACAGGATTATATATACACTTCAGGATATGACGGAATTTGAACTTCCATATGAAGTTGATGCAGTTGTAAGCGTGTGTGATTCAATGAATTATCTGTCACAGGATGGAGCGTTAGAGGAATGCTTCAGAGCTTCATATCAGGCATTGAGAAGCAAAGGTGTTATTCTGTTTGATATGAAAAAAGAAGAATTCTACCGCGAAGAACTTGCTGACAATACATTTGCGGACAGCATGGAAGACTGCGCATATATATGGAATAATTATTATGATGCAGACAGCATGATTAACGAATATGAGCTGAGCGTATTTATCGAAAATGATGACGGCAGCTATGACAGGTGTAACGAATACCATGTACAGAGGGCATATGCCGCAGGACAGGTTGAAGCTGCACTTAAGAAAGCCGGATTTGTGAATGTACAGATATTGGAACATTCAATTGACGGAGAGAATCTTGAAAGAATTTATTATATGGCTGTAAAGCCTTAGAATGGAGAATATTATGAATACTATAAGTAAAAACAGTGACTATATCGTAAGAGCAACAGCAGCAAATCATCAGATAAGAGCATTTGCTATTTCATCAACCAATACAATAGAAGAGGCAAGGCAGAGACATAATACAAGCCCGATTGCAACAGTAGCACTTGGACGCCTTATGTCAGCCGGAGCAATGATGGGCGCAATGATGAAGGGCGATGATGATATTATAACTATCCAGATAAAAGGGGACGGCCCGATTGGCGGACTTACCGTGACAGCGGATGCAAAGGCTAATGTAAAGGGATATGTCAATCACCCTGAAGTCATGCTTCCTCTTAACAGCGCCGGACAGCTTGATGTTGAGAAAGCACTTGGAATTGGAGTACTCAGTGTAATAAAGGATATCGGACTTAGAGAGCCGTATGTAGGTGATACGATTCTTGTCACAAGTGATATAACACAGGATCTTACATACTATTTCGCAACAAGTGAGCAGGTTCCTACATCGGTGGGACTCAGTGTCATTATGTCTAAGGACAATACTGTAAAAAGTGCCGGCGGGTTCATTATACAGCTCCTTCCTGATGCAAGTGAAGAGATAATATCCGCACTTGAGAAGAATATTAAGGAAGTTAAAAATGTTACGACAATGCTTGAACACGGATACACTCCTGAGCAGATGCTTGAGGAACTCCTTGGGGAATTCGGACTTGATATACTGGATAAGATACCTACACAGTTCTACTGCAACTGCTCAAAAGAGAGAATGTCCAG
>CAMBEF010000251.1 GCA_945865495.1 uncultured Bacteroides sp.
AGCAGATCTGCTGTATCATGGTCATCGCCTACCTGTCTGAGTGTCTCACATGTTGCAAAAACAACATCTTCATCCTTATCATCAGCCAGTCTTAAAAGCAGGTCAATTGACTGCTGTGAATCCGACTTGGCAAGTGCCTTGGCAAGCGCAAGCTTATTCTCCTTGGTATCGAGTACATACTGTGAAAGTTCTCCCCAGTCATTCCTCTTGATCATCTTTTCCATCTTTTCCTCAGGTGTTTTCTTTGCAAATATCATAGTCTGCTCCAATCCGAGGTGTAATATTGCATCTCTTTTTTTATTTTGACTATATTATAGCACCGCTTGTCAAGATTTTAACATAGTGTAATGTGGAACTTCACCAGATCAGCCTGCCGGCTTAGCGTGAAGCTTGAAATTACCCGCTGTCTCGTATGTTGCACAAATCTTATCTGCCATACATACAATCCAGGCTTCTCTGTTATTAGGTGGAATTATAGTAAGCGGGAACATGTGCTTAAGTATAATATCCGCTTCCTTATCTGATATGTTATAGTCCTGCATTGCGTTACGCAGTGCATGTCTTGGATGATAGAATCCATGCAGTCTATGATTCTTGTTCTTCTCGTGCCAGTCATACAGAAAATAATCATGTAAAAGAGCACCTTTAACAAGTGCCTTACGATCAACCCTGATGTGAAGTCTGTCTGCGATAAGAAGGCTTACATATGCAACATTGCGGCAATGCTTGAATACTGACACTGTACCATGCTGTATATAATTCTTAAGCTCCTTATACCTTCCGTCCTTCTTGAGTTCCTCGATGGCAGTGCTTATCTCATCTGCATACTCTCGATTCATTAAAAGCTATCCCCTTTCAAAACAAATCCCTGGCCTGCTTTTTTCTCTTATCAAGCCTCTTCATTATACGTTCCGCTATATAGTTGCCGCTGTATCCGTACGCTATGCCCAGAATTATCCCTGCAATTACATCTGTAGGATAATGGACAAGCAGATACAGTCTTGAAAATGCAATCTGCGCTGCAAGCACCAGTGCTGCAGTTCCCTCCTTCTTCCTGTTAAGGAATAATGCGACTGCCGAACCTATTGATGCAGATGTGTGCCCTGATGGGAATGAATAATCCCTTGGTTCACGAATCTTAACATTAAAACTCTTATCCTTCCAGAATGGTCTTGCCCTGTCCACTACATTCTTAATTATCGTGTTACTGAAAACAAAAGAAAATAACAGGGCTATTGCCATTGAAAGCCCGCTCTTCCTGTACTTATCAGACTTGACACATCCGGCGGACAGTGCAATCCAGAATCCCCCCGCATCACCCATCCTCGTAACAGTACGCATCAGACGGTCTGCGCGCGGACTGTGCCTGTCCTTAAGCCAGTGTAGAAATCTCATCTCCCAATTCATAATATTCAGTCTTCCTCATTACGCTTCTTGAGCCCTATAATCATCTTATGCGTCTCATCCATCATATTATCAAGGGCAGCACTCTGATCTGCACATTGCTTGAGTCTATCGGAAATCTCACTATACTCTTCATACATCTGCAGATTCTTCTTATACCTTATCTTATGTTCAAGACTTGCCCAGAAATCCATGGCAATTGTTCTTAACTGCACCTCAACTTTCATAAAGCGCTTCTCATTAAGCAGGAATATAGGTATCTCGACTATAAGATGAAGGCTTCTGTATCCGTTATCCTTAGGATGCTTTATATAATCCTTAACTTCAAGGACCTTAACATCATCCTGCTTGGCAAGACTGTCGGCAAGCATGTATATATCTTCCTGAAATGCGCATATTACACGTACGCCTGCTATATCAAACAGATTCTTCTCAATAGATTCAACATCCATCGGGATATTCTTACGCTGAAGCTTCTCTACTATACTCTCAGGTGACTTGAGCCTTGACTTGATTGTCTCAATAGGATTGGATTCACGTCCTCTTGAGAGCTCTACGTTAAGCACGTTAAACTTAGTCTCGACCTCCATTATGGCACATCTGTAGTATGCCATAAGTCTTCCGTATTCACTCGCCTCGGAGCGTATATTCTTAATAATATCAAGGAGCTGGTCATTCACATTAATACTGAGTGCCATAAGCTCGTCATCATCTACCACTTTTGTTCCCTCGCAATCAAATTCTTTTTGCGATTATATTTTATCAAATTCCACACTACTTTTCCATAGATATTTGCATTTTAATGTATTTTACAAACTTTTTTCACAAATCATCTGCAAACAAAAATCTCCCCAAAGCATTCGTCTTACAACTATGCTTTGGAGAGACCGACAATTATTCAATATTCCATACTATATTAACAGGCTGCATGCCGGCTGTTACTGTATAGCTTTGAAAGCACCTTCAAGGTCCTCAATAATATCATCAATATGCTCTGTACCGATTGAAAGACGGATTGTGTTAGGCTTGATACCCTGATCTGCAAGCTCTGCCTCGTTAAGCTCTGCATGTGTTGTTGAAGCAGGGTGGATTACAAGGCTCTTAACGTCTGCAACATTAGCAAGAAGTGAGAATAACTGAAGGTTATCAATGAACTTCTTAGCTGTGTTGTCATCGCCCTTAATCTCAAATGTAAATATAGAACCGCCACCGTTAGGGAAGTATCTCTTGTAGAGTTCCTGCTGCTTTGGATCATCTGATACTGATGGGTGGTTAACCTTCTCTACAAGCGGATTGCTGCTAAGGTACTGTACAACCTTAAGTGCATTCTCAACATGACGCTCAACACGGAGTGAAAGTGTCTCAAGCCCCTGAAGGAATATCCATGAGTGAAGAGGTGAAAGTGTAGCACCTGTATCACGAAGAAGTATAGCACGAATTCTTGTAACGAATGCTGCCGGGCCTGCTGCCTGTGCAAAACTGATTCCATGGTAGCTTGGGTTTGGCTCTGTGAGCTGTGGGAACTTACCTGAAGCTACCCAGTCAAACTTACCGCCGTCTACAATAACGCCACCGATTGTTGTTCCGTGTCCACCAATGACCTTAGTTGCAGAATGAACAACGA
>CAMBEF010000252.1 GCA_945865495.1 uncultured Bacteroides sp.
CTCCTATAAGTGCTATAACATTGATGTCAGCCTTAGTATTACGTGCAAACATACCCATAAGAGTACTCTTACCTACTCCGCTTCCGGCAAATATTCCTACACGCTGTCCCTTACCGACCGTCAACAGTCCGTCTACCGCTTTGACCCCCAGTGGAAGTATCTCACTTATGATAACTCTGTCCATAGGATCCGGTGGAGCAGCCTCTACAGGATATTCCTCATATGACGTCAGCTCTGTTCCGTCAGTAGGATTACCAAGGCCGTCCAGAGTATGTCCAAGAAGTTCATCACTGACTTTTACCGTAAGAGGATGCTCTGTATTCTCTACAATGCATCCCGGTCCCACACCGCCGACATCATCAAATGGCATGAGCAGGACTCTGTCATCCTTGAACCCTACAACCTCTGCATGCACCGGAGAACTTCCATCCGCCGGAGTTATGATACACAGGTCATTGAGCTTTGCATCGGGACCTGCCGATTCAATGGTAAGACCCACCACTTTCGTAACGCGTCCCAGCTTTTTGTAGTATGATTTTTCTGTAAGCTTCAGGTATTTCATCCGGTCAATTATAGCCAAACCGATACCTCCCATAATAAATACATTAGTTACAGCTGCTGCTTAACAGCTTTATCGACTTAATAAGATTCTCAAGCTGGATATCCAGACTGCAGTCATACACTCCGGAATCAGCTTCTATCAGGCACTGTCCCTTAGACAGCTTGGAATCTTCAATTATATCAACCTGAATATCTTTATTCATTGCACAATAGAGCTTTCCCTGATTCTGAATCATAAACTCATAATCATCATGTGACACCTTTATTGTGAATTCATTACTAATATTAGCATCCTGCAGCACATGATTAACAAGACTGAGTATCATCTGCTGGTCGCTGTCTGATATTGCGTATATTGCATTCTTAAACACTTCAAGTATCACATTAACAAGTTCCGGCTCCATCTCAGCCTTAAGATTGTTATATTCTTCCTCAAGTGCTGCCTTCCTGCTGTCATAATCTGACTGGAGCAGCTTCTTGTCCTGTTCATACTTGTTCTGCGCTTCTGCAGTTCCGGCATCAAATCCGTCATCATGTGCATCCTGACGTATCTGTTCTGCCTGATTTCTTGCGTCCTCAAGTATTCTGTCTGCCTGGTTCCTTGCATCCTCAAGAATTGCATCAGCCTGTGCCTTTACTTCTTCAAGGTCAGGTGCTTCCTGTGCATCTGTTTCCTGTGTTGCTGCGGTTGCATCTTCACCAAAAATGCTCATATCCACCGGATTACCGTCTTCATCAACCATCTGTTCAACCTGTGGTGAATGGAGTCCTTCAATAAAACCGTCACTGTCCTTTGGTGCAGCCTTCTTAAGTGCATCTAACTTTTCCTGAATAATCTGGTTATAATCAATAACCCTCTCATCCTTGTTGATGATACTTGCTCTTTTTAAAAGATTAGACAATTATCTCGTCACCTCCACCTCTGGCGATAACGATTTCACCTGCATCCTCAAGCTTTCTGATAATATTAACAATCTTCTGCTGAGCCTCCTCAACATCCTTCATACGTACAGGACCCATGAAGTCCATATCCTCTTTAATCATAACAGCAAGACGCTTTGAAAGGTTATTGAAGATAACATTCTGAACTTCTTCTGTTGAGCCCTTAAGTGCAAGTGCAAGGTCATTATTATCAACATCACGCAGCACTCTCTGTATAGCTCTGTCGTCGAGGGATATAATATCCTCGAATACAAACATCTTTCTGCGGATCTCGTCTGCAAGCTCCGGCTCTTCGATCTCGAGAGTCTCCATAATATGCTTTTCTGTACCTCTGTCAACAGAATTAAGAATCTCAACGATAGAATCAACACCACCAACAATAGTGTAATCCTGGTTAACAAGCGATGAGAGCTTTCTTTCAAGTACTTTCTCAACCTGCTTGATAACATCAGGTGATGTACGATCCATCTGTGCAATTCTTCTTGCCACATCAGCCTGCTTTTCAGGTGGCAGTGCGCTGACAATTGAAGATGCCTGCGATGCAGGAAGATATGAAAGAATCAATGCAATTGTCTGCGGGTGCTCATCCTGTATAAAGTTAAGCAGCTGTGCAGGATCTGTCTTTCGTATGAACTCGAAAGGACGAACCTGAAGACTTGCGGTAAGTTTGCTTATTACATCCTTTGCCTTATCTGAGCCAAGTGCCTTTTCGAGAAGCTCCTTGGCATATCCGATACCACCCTCTGCAATATACTGCTGTGCAAGGCAGATCTCGTAAAATTCATTAAGTACTTCTTCCTTTGTCTGAGGCGACACACTGTTAGTGTTGGCAATCTCCAGCGTAAGCTGCTCTATCTCCTCTTCTTTCAGATGTTTGAATATCTTAGAAGACTTCTCTGGTCCAAGTGCAATAAGCAGAACCGCTGCCTTCTGTACGCCATCCATTTCTTTCTCGCCGTTACCATTTTTAGCCATGACAAAACTCCTGCCTCTTTATATCTAATCCCATCCATCATTAAGCCAGTTGCGCAAAAGCAAAGCAACTGCTTCCGGATTCTCGTCCACAAATTTCTCGATAGCCTTTCGTATCTCTGACTTCTCCTGAAGGTCGATATCTTCGAGAGGCTCCTGCTGCTCTTTTGTTGTTCTGAGCATCTCTTCCACTGAAAGTTCCGGCTCCTTCTCCTCTACTGTCAGAGGTCGTGCACTTCTGAATACGACAAATGCAAGTAATCCGAGTATTACAACAGCAAGTGCAATCTGTAACCAGAATGTCCAGTTTCTTACAAATGCATTCCCCTCAGAGTCCACGAAGAATGGCTTCTGATATGCAAGAACCGTAATGTTCTGGGCATCAATACCTGTTCCTGTTGATATTGCATTAATCCATGTCTGGTCAACCTGAGCTGCTACCGACTGAGCGTTCTGTGCCTTGAAGTCATCCCATGTCGTATTATCAAGAAGTCCTCTCTTCTTACAC
>CAMBEF010000253.1 GCA_945865495.1 uncultured Bacteroides sp.
ATCGCATTGTGAGCATAGTCAACCATTATTGTAAAGTCACTGCATGATGCATTAACTTTGGCAAGGTCAACGATATCTATTCTTCCGCGCACCCTTACATCATAAAGTGCTTTCTTGAGCCTTTGCTCATCAACATTAAAATGTCTTGTTACAGCTATTGCACAAAGTGAATTGTATATTGAAAAATTACCAGGCATACATAATTCAATATCAAGATTAACCAGTCCGCTTACATGATACTTTGTTCCAAGCTTCCCATGTTCATACAAAAGCTCCTTATCAGCAGCCCTTATATCTGCCGTCTCACTGAAACCGTATTTTTCAACCTTGCATGTTGCATCGGCAAGAATCCGGTCAACATGTGCATCATCCGCATTAACTATTCCTATGTCACACTGTCTGAACAGCTTAGCCTTGCATGAAAGATAATCTTCAAATGACGAGTGTTCATTAGGACCGATATGATCAGGCTCAATATTCGTAAACACGCCGATATTGAACTGTATTCCCGCTGTTCGGTTAAGCATAAGTCCCTGTGATGACACTTCCATTACAACTGCCTCACAGCCTGCTTCCACCATCTTCGCAAAGCTTTCCTGAATCTCATATGATTCAGGGGTAGTATTATGAGCCGGTTTATGCTCATCACCAATGATTGTCTCTATCGTGCCGATAAGTCCCGTCTTGTGTCCACAGCTTTCAAGCACATTGCGTATCATATATGTTGTTGTTGTCTTGCCTTTTGTACCTGTAATTCCAATTGTAAACAGCTTCTCTGCCGGATATCCGAACCAAGCTGCCGACATAAGCGCATATGCAAGACGTGTGTCGTCTGTCTCAACAACCGTAACATTCTCCGGTATCCTTGCATCCAAAAAATGCTGCATATAATCATACTTACTGCTCACTACTATAAGTCTGGCACCCTTGCCGATTACATCCTGAATATATGTATGTCCGTTGCTTACAGCACCCATTATACATACAAATGCACTTCCGGCCGTTACCTTACGTGAATCCGATGTAAGACCTGTTATGTCCGCGTCACAGCTTCCGCTGATAACCGATGCATTTATCTTTTCTATGATATTTGAAATCTTCATGGCTTCTCCCATCCCTGATACCAAATCTATATTACATATCCAAAATTGCCGAACTTGGCGCTGTATCAGAACAGCCCCGTAATCCTGCCTGCTTCAATGTCATAATCTACATTCTCGGCTGCAGGAACTCTTGGAAGCCCCGGCATTGTAAGCACTGTACCGAGAAGTACAACAACGAATCCAGCTCCTGCATTCACATATACCTCTCTTACATTAACCTCAAAGCCTTCCGGTCTTCCGAGGAGCTTAGCATTATCAGACAGTGAATACTGTGTCTTTGCCATACATACAGGGAAGCTTCCGAAACCAAGCTCTGTAATTCTTGCAAGCTGCTTCTTTGCGGCTGCTGAATAGCTTACACTTCCGGCACCGTATATTTCCTTTGCAACCTTCTCAATCTTTTCTTCAAGTGACAGTTCATCCTCATAGAGAGGCTTATATTCCGAAGGCTTGTTCTCAAGTGTAGAAAGGACTTTCTGTGCAAGCTCCTCTCCTCCTTTGCCGCCTTCAGCCCATACCTTTGAAAGTGCGAATTCGCATCCAAGCTCCTCGCAGTGCTTTCTGATGAAATCGTATTCTTCCTCTGTATCTGTCACAAATGAATTAAGCGTAACTACAACAGGAACATTATACTTATGCATATTCTCGATATGCTTATCAAGATTGGCAATGCCCTTACGGAGCGCCTCCATATTCTCCTCTGAAAGCTTATCCTTTGGAACTCCGCCATTGTACTTGAGTGCCCTTACTGTTGCAACGATAACGATTGCATCCGGCTTAAGTCCTGCAAGCCTGCACTTTATGTCAAGGAACTTCTCAGCTCCAAGATCCGCTCCAAATCCTGCTTCAGTAACCACAACATCAGCCATCTTCAGTGCCGTCTTAGTTGCCCTGACGCTGTTGCAGCCGTGTGCAATATTGGCAAATGGCCCGCCATGTACTATTGCAGGTGTATTCTCAAGTGTCTGTACCAGATTAGGCTTAATTGCATCCTTAAGAAGTGCTGCCATTGCACCTGTTGCATGAAGATCATCAGCTGTAACGGGATTATTGTCATAATCGTACGCAACAATAATCTTACCGAGTCTGTCCTTTAAGTCTGCCATATCATCAGCAAGGCACAGGATTGCCATAATCTCTGACGCAACAGTAATTATAAAATGGTCTTCACGTACAACGCCGTCCGCCTTGGCTCCCATACCGATTACTATATTACGTAGCGCTCTGTCATTCATATCTATACATCTTTTCCATACGATTCTCTTAGGGTCGATACGGAGTGCATTGCCCTGATGCATATGATTGTCAAGCATAGCTGCAAGGAGATTGTTAGCTGAAGTTATTGCATGAAAATCTCCTGTAAAATGCAGGTTAAGATCCTCCATCGGAACTACCTGGGAATATCCGCCGCCGGCTGCACCGCCCTTTATGCCAAAGCAAGGTCCCAAAGAAGGCTCTCTGAGTGCTACAACTGCTTTCTTACCGAGTCTGCAAAGTCCCTGTGTAAGTCCGATGCTTACGGTAGTCTTGCCTTCTCCGGCAGGTGTAGGGTTGATTGCGGTTACAAGAACAAGCTTTGCATCTTTGTTATCTTTACATTTGTCAATAAATTCATCTGATATCTTAGCCTTATACTTGCCGTAAAGTTCAAGGTCGTCTTCTGTCATTCCAATCTTCGCCGCTACCTCTTTGATAGGCAGCATGTCAGCTTCCTGTGCAATTTCAATATCTGTTTTCATGATTGATTTCTCCTTTATTGTTGTTTTTTAAGGTATTCTTCAAATTCTTCAGTCTTCATAAGAATCTTGCGTGGCTTGGTACCTTCCTCAGGGCCTACCACGCCGGCATCACAGAGCTGATCCATTATTCTGGCAG
>CAMBEF010000254.1 GCA_945865495.1 uncultured Bacteroides sp.
CAGCTCCCGTTGATGCCGTAACTATTCCTATCTTCCTTGCAAATGCCGGGATCGGCTTTTTATATTCCTGCGCAAACATTCCCATCTCTTCAAGTTCTGCCTTCAGCTGCTCGAATCTTCTGTAAAGATCTCCCGTACCGGCAGCCTCTACCGAATTAACATAGAGCTGGTATCTTCCGTCACGTTCATATATATCAATTCTTCCAGACACATTAACCTTCATGCCGTTCTCAAGCCTGAACCCGACATTCTTCGCATTCCCCGCAAAAAGAACAGCCGCAATAGTGCCGGTCTCATCCTTAAGTGTAAAATATATATGGCCTGACGTATGATATTTGCAATTGGAAATCTCACCCTGGACGATTACTTTATTAAGGACAAAATCCTGCCGGAACATATTCTTTATATATGAATTAATCTGTCCGACTGTATAGGGTCTCATAAAAGCTTGGCCAGTATTCCGTTAACAAATGCAGGTGATGTATCACCGCCGTATACCTTTGCAAGTTCTACTGCCTCATTAATTGCTACATTAGCCGGAATATCATCATCATAAAGCAGCTCATATACTGCAAGTCTGAGAATTGTGAGTTCAACCTTACCCATTCTCTCAAGCTTCCATCCTTCTGATACGGATTCAAGCTTTTTATCAATCTCAGGAAGCAGTTCTACTATGGCAGATACTCTCTTCTCCATATATTCGCGCTCTTCATCAGTTATATTGTCTATCGTATCAAGATAGAGTCCGTCCTGACTTGAAATTTCCGAAGAGTCATGGAACTCAACACGGAAAAGCATTGTAAAAATGTGCTTTCTGATAGTATGTCTTGTCATCTTAATCTCCATTCCCGCGCATCTGCTGCGCTGTTATTTATCATTACTTCCTGTCACTTATTATTGCAAAAAGGACCGCTTCACCCAATATGCGTGCAGCAGTCCCTTTAATACATTACTTAATATTAATCGTTCTTGTCAATGTCCACGCCTGCAATTCTAACATTGACGTCTGTAACATCCAGTCCCGTCATTGTCTCGATTGCTGATTTTACTCTGTCCTGTACTTTCGCACATACATCAGGAATTCCATAACCATACTTAAGGTGAAGTGTAAGGTCAACACTTACGCTTGATTCACTTACGAATACCTTAACGCCTTTGGAAAGGCTCTTCATACCAAGTCTGCTGACAATCTCATTAGTAATATTGCCTGCCATCGATGATACGCCATCCACTTCTGTTGCCGCAAGTCCTGCAATAATTGCAACAACTTCATCTGCAACGCGTACCTCTCCGATGTTCACACTCTCATGTATTGTATATGATGTTCCTTTATCTTCAAATTCCTTAGTCATTCCAATACCTCCTCACACGGATATTATATACTTTTCATAATGTACTTATTATACTAGCAAATTCTAATTATTGCAAATACTAATTGTAATACGGTCCGCAGATACGCCTGATTTTCTTTTGACAATGTCTTCTATCTGTGCTTTTTCGCTCTCGGTAAGTGATGTACGGTTCACAACGACATCTGCGCTTCCGTCAGATATTGATACCACGGAATCCGCAAATCCCTTTGCCTCAAGCAGCAGTTCTGCCGCCATCTCCTTCTCTGCATAATCCGCAATTGCCGATATCTGCTTTACTGCCGTCTGACGTGCCGATTCGGAAAGCTTTTCATTATTCACTATCTCAAGAAGACTCTCCTTATTCTTGGCACGTATCTGTTCCCTGTTAAGCTTTGCTTCATTTATAATGCTTCCGGTAACCGTAGAAGACGTAAGCACTGCTGTTCCCGGCTCAACTATTGAATCCTCCTCGATGACATCCGTATCCTGTATCTTACTTATATCATTTGCCGAGACCGTCTTTGCTCCCGTTCCCTTTGCTTCAAGCATCTCTCTGAGATTTCCGGAATAATTAATATACCCGGCAACAGCAATCATAACTGCAAGAGCTGTTATAATAACCTGATTCTTACCAATAGACTTCTTCAACTTCATTACATCTCCTTTAGAACTTATTATGTTCATTAATTCTATTTATTCATTCTGAGCACCTGAATCCTATGTACAGGGACATTAAGCAGAGCCTGTGCCGCTGCCGTTATGGATGATACCACCTCCGGATTATCTGCTCCCTGTGCTATAACGACAACTCCCTGTGCCTGTGGCTTTTTTTCCTGAATGACGTAAGGACTGTCCGTCCCCTGCTTCCCGTCTGTCAGATAACTTTTTGACGCAGAATACTCACGCGTATCTCTTGTTCCCCCGCTGCTGTCAGTTTCCTTAATCGTATTTTCCGACACACTTCCCTCTTCCGCCAGTACCTTTTCAGATGTCTCCTGAAATGTAACCATCACCTTCACCTTGCCGGCTCCGCTGATACTCCCGATAAATTCTTCAAGACGTTTTTCCATGTATTCCTCATAATCATATACACCACCCTGTGCCTCATATTCCGTACCATCAGAATCACCTTTGGACGAAGCTGTTTTGTTCTGCGGAATAAATCCCAGCACAAGAAGAATCAGCGCTGCAATTATGAGAATGAATTTTTTCATCCCTATATTTTTAAGAATATTCGCTTTTATCTGATTTAATGATAATTTTTCATATTTCATACCAATCCCCATTCCTGCCCGTTTTAAGGGCATCTCAAGTCTGTGCGCATACCACGGTTACCTTTTCACTCTCAATGCCAAACTGTGATGATATATATTTTCTGAGTTCTTCACACTCTTTGTCAGCCAACGGCACATCGGATTTTTTGTTTATATTAATATTTTCAACCTTAATCGTATCATTTCTGCATTGCGACACCGTCGTATATACAGACTGTATATTCCCATAATCGGGGCTGTCTTTATCCAGGCAGATGTCTATTTTGCAATCCTGTACATAAAGTGCATATTCCCATGCCTTTGTATCAATCATTTTTTTGAGTTCATCCATATACGGTTCTATAACTGT
>CAMBEF010000255.1 GCA_945865495.1 uncultured Bacteroides sp.
GGCTGCTTGCCGGTGCAGATGCCATATTCGCTAATATTGTTTCAGATATCCTGGATTATCTGGCTACGCTGAATTTTGACATCATAGATGCAATCAACGATATCATATCCGACCTGTATGTAATACTGTTCATGGGATTTTTTGCATTCATGGCAGCCTTCTGTACATGGTCATTCCTGAACGAAGGATATATGCCGTCCGACAATCCAGATAAAGCTGTACACAATCCTGTTACAGCGATAACATTTACAGGGATATTGTGCTTTGTATATGTTCTTTTCTGCCTTGTGCAGTTTGCAGGCTTGACCGGTGCAGCAGCCCTGCCGTCAGGCTACACCTACGCCGAGTACGCAAGGAGCGGTTTCTTCCAGCTACTGTTTGTATGCATAATTAATATCATCCTTGTACTTGCATGTCTGCATTATTACAGAACATCACGGGTTCTTAAGGTTGTGCTCACCGTTATCTGCGGCTGCACATATATCATGACATTTTCGAGTGCTATGCGGATGATAATGTACATAAAGGCTTATAATCTTACATTTTTAAGGATATCCGTTCTGTGGGCGCTTGCCGCAATAGCCGTCATCATGACCGGAATCGTAGTCAATATATACCGGCGCAGCTTTAATATGTTCAGGTACTGCATTACCGCTGTTACTTTAATATTTGTAATGTTTTCATTCTCGCGTCCCGACTATGTCACTGCACGGTATAATTACGGTGCAATGCAGCGCAGACTGGCTTCTGAAGGTTATAACTGCCCGGATGTGCGCAATGATATCATTCATCTCACCAGACTTTCATTTGATGCAGCTCCGATAGTGATGAGCAGTGGTTTTGAAAATATGTGCCGTAAGGCAGATTCAGATTCATATTATAAAAGTTGCATCATGGAATGGGGCTGCCAACTGGATGCAACTGAAATTGGCATAAATGAAACGGCAGGCAATCAGGCTGTGAGGAAAAATGCAGACAGAAAAAGGGCAGTGTCACTGAGGACATTCAATCTGTCCCGCTACACTGCCCTATGCAGATACAAAGGTCTAAAATAATCAGTAATGATTAGCAATTATTAGTAATTAATGATTATAATCGTTATGCTCACCTGTTATTGAGTATATTACCCATTCTGCAATATTGGTTGCATGGTCACCGATTCTTTCAAAATACTTGGCAATCATAAGGAAATCAACTGCCTGCTCGCCATTCTCGGTATTCTGGTTGATAAGGGTGATAAGCTCTTTTTTAACATCGTTGAAAAGTCTGTCCACAGTATCATCTCTTGCAATTACTTCTTCTGCAAGTGTCTGATCCTTGTGGACATATGCTTCAACAGCTTTAACAACCATTACGGTTGTCTCCTTTGCCATACTCTGGATATGCTCAAGCTTCTTCATATACGTAAGCTCTGACATCTCCATTGCCACCTCACATATATCCGCTGCCTGGTCACCTATACGCTCCATATCAGTTACCATCTTAAGAGCCGATGAGATTACTCTCATGTCTGACGCTACCGGCTGCTGCTGAAGGAGAAGCTGAAGGCACAGATCCTCTATCTTCTTTTCCTGATGGTCGATATCATCATCAGCTTCTATCGTCTGCTTTGCTATTGCCTCATCCTGACTCACAAGCGCCTTTACACACATTTCAATAGACTGCTCTATGAGACTTCCCATCTCAAGCATATAATCATTAAGCTGCACTAACTGTTTGTCGAAACGATTTCTCATCAACCGAACCTCCCTGTTATATAATCTTCAGTTCTCTTATCCTTAGGCATTGAGAACAATTCCTCTGTCGGTGCTGCCTCTATGACCTCACCAAGCAGGAAGAATACTGTCTTATCAGATACACGGGTTGCCTGCTGCATGTTATGTGTTACCATAACTATCGTATATTTCTTCTTAAGCTCAACTACGAGATCCTCTATCTTTGATGTTGATATAGGGTCAAGCGCCGATGTAGGCTCATCCATAAGAATTACCTCCGGCTCGACCGCAAGAGTTCTTGCAATACAGAGTCTCTGCTGCTGGCCTCCCGATAAGCCGAGGGCGCTCTTCTTAAGTCTGTCCTTAAGCTCATCCCATATTGCTGCCTGACGGAGTGAACGCTCAACTATCTCATCAAGCTCTGCCTTCTTACGCACACCGAACAGTCTTGGTCCGTATGCAATATTGTCATATACACTCTTCGGAAATGGATTCGGCTGCTGGAATACCATACCGACACGGTGTCTCAGCGAAATAGCATCCATGTCATTATATATGTCAACCCCGTCAAGATATACATTGCCGTCTATCTTAACACCCTCAACAAGGTCATTCATTCTGTTGAGTGTCTTTAAAAATGTTGACTTACCGCAGCCTGACGGGCCGATAAATGCGGTTATCTCATTCTTTGCAATATCCATGTTAATATTTTTTAATGCATGAAAATCGCCATAATGAAGATTCAGATTTTTAACTTCAAATTTACTGTTTTCCATATATTTATTCCTTTCGCAAATATATCAGGCCTTCTCGCCGGCATTTTTCTTATTAAGTCTGTTACTCAGGATGTTGGCTCCTATACTGAATGCAAGGACAAGAATAAGAAGAACTGCCGATGCAAGATTAGCAAGATCCTGATTCTGTCCGTTAACCTGCAGATCCCATATCTGGAGTGAAAGTGTTTCAGCTGAACGGAACGGATTGAGCGGACATGTATGTGAAGCGAGATTCCAGTTGCCCCATCTTATGTTGGTTCCTGAACCTGTTGTATACAAGAGTACGGCAGCCTCGCCGAATCCGCGTCCCGCTGCAAGAATTATTCCTGTCATAATTCTCGGAAGACATGCCGGAAGAAGCACATGGAATATAGCCTGCCATCTTGTAGAGCCAAGTCCCATACTTGCCTGAAAATATCCTTCAGGCAGACCTCTTATTGCATCCTCC
>CAMBEF010000256.1 GCA_945865495.1 uncultured Bacteroides sp.
ACATGGGTCTTAACAATCTCATCATCTGCAACACAGACAATAGAATCTCCGATAGATTCGAGATAAGCCTTGAATCCAAGTTCATCTTTCTTATCAAACTTCTTATCAAGCATTATGATAAATTCAGTGCAGTATCCGAACTTAATCTCTACATTATCAAGTGAGCCTGCTCCTGATGTCTTCGCTGATGACTCTGACTGTTCTGTCCCATCATCAAGAGCAACAGGATTGCCTTCGTATGCAAGAATTGCTCCACGAAGAACCTCCACAAGTCCCTGTCCGCCTGAATCCACTACTCCTGCTTCTTTGAGCACAGGCAGCATATCAGGTGTCTTGGCAAGTACTTCCTCTGCATACTCGAGAATACCTCTCATTACCTCACCAAGATTATCGCTCACATCCGCAAGCTCAGATGCCTTGCTGGCTGCACCTTTGGCTACAGTAAGAATAGTGCCTTCCTTAGGCTTCATGACTGCCTTATATGCAGTCTCTACAGCTCTCTCAAATGCTGATGCAAGAACATTAACATCAATAGCTTCTACAGCCTTAATCTCCTTGGTAAATCCTCTGAACAGCTGCGATAAAATAACGCCTGAGTTACCTCTTGCTCCACGAAGTGAACCACTTGATATAGCTTTTGCAAGAGAAGCCATATCAGGCTCAGCCAATGCACTGACTTCCTTTGCAGCTGACATTATTGTAAGTGTCATATTAGTTCCCGTATCACCATCCGGTACCGGGAACACATTCAAATCGTTAATCCATTCCTTCTTAGCTTTCAGATTACCAGCTCCGGAAAGGAACATCTTCTGCAAAAGCTTTGCATCTATAGTATTTGAAGCCACAATTATATCCTCCTAAAACCTAAGTCTGTCACAGTTATTAATCAATCACCCTGACACCCTCAACGTAAATGTTAATCTTCTTGATCTCAAATCCTGTAAATTCCTGAACCTTATACTTAACATTCTCTATAAGATTATCTGCCACTGTAGAAATGCTTACACCATAAGCCACAATAACGTGGAAGTCAATCTCAAGTTTGTTTTCATCATCTACAACAACATTGATTCCTCTTGTAAGGCTGTCTCCCTTAAGGAGCTTGACAAGTCCGTCTTTCATGCTCACTGCTGCCATTCCGACAATACCAAAGCACTCAACCGCTGTCGAACCTGCATATTTGGCAATTACCTCAGAATCAATTGAAATACTGCCAAGCTGACTGTCAATATGACCCTTCATATCAAACCCTCCAATCATTCTCACTTACATATATAGTTCATTATACCCTTTTCCGACAGAAAATGGAATATATTTTTATATCAAAAATAAATTTGTAAAATAAAATAAGGTAAGCATCCGTATTAACCGCATAGCTTACCTTATATCACATCGTCTTCGATTGCACAAATTATGCACGCTCTACAGCTCCTGAACGAAGGCATGAAGTACAAACATACATCTTCTTAGCGCCGCCCTCAGTCTTAACCTTAACTGACTTAATGTTAGATTTCCACATCTTATTAGATCTTCTATGTGAATGGCTTACAGCATTACCGAAATGAACGCCCTTTTCACAGATTGCACACTTTGCCATGATAACACCTCCTTAAATGTATTGGGTCTAAACCCACAACATGATTAATTGTATCAGAACATCTATTATATTGCAAGCTTTTTTTGCTGATTTTTATTATTTTGTCGATATATGGCAGCACATATATCCTGCAGGATAAACATATTATCAGTGACAGAACATATTGAAGCCACATATTATAAGCAAAAATATAATGCTCACACTTATGAATACACTCTCTATAAACATTGAAATAATCATACCGAGTGCAATCCAGAACATAATAAATCCTATCATTCTGCACATAATGCGCTCCATTCCATATCAAGCCCTTACCGGGGCAAATGGATATTATTATATACATCTGATATTATTATATGACGGCACTGTCAATATATGATTATACACTGTAAGCTATTCTTTGTCTGATATCTCATCTATTGCGGCATTGACATCTTCATCTTCCGTCTTGTCAGAAGAATTACCCTTGAATCTGTCAATAAGATCAGGTACCATGTCAATTACCTTTGTAACCGTATCCTGATTCTTAATGTTGACAAGCTTGGTTGTGCCATTCTGTATTACAAGAACCGCACTTGGTGACATCTTACCGCCAAGTCCGCCTGCCGCATTATTATTCTTCTCACCTGAAAATGCACCTGCGCCAACTCCGAATGATACATCAACAAATGGAAGTATTATAGTGTCATTAACCGTAACCGCCTCACCAACTACCGTCTTAGCTGATAAAAATGAATCCATGCCCTTGAACAAAGACTCAACCGTTGCATTAAACTTTTCATTCTCTGCCATGTTATATTCCTCCCTGCTTAATATTTATCATTTTCTTTTTAAGACAAGCTGTCCGAATCTCTCATTGCGATAGACACGCCATGCCGTAAGAAGAACTCTGCCGGGCATTATACGTCCCTTCATAAACACATCCGCCTCAAATACCCTGTCCGTAAATACCGGAACATATTCAAAGCTGTTCTTTTTGGAATGTCCTGTGCTGCCTTTTATGAAGAATGCCATAATTACTGCCGCAGCACCTGTCACTTTACCGGTGATGTCAGGTGAATCCGCGCCGAAACGTATATCTATATTATACCTTACCGGTGCTATATGTGTAAATAATCCTCCGAGCTCTTTTTTCATAAATCGTACAAATTCGCGATTAGCCTCATCATGAATAATCTCATCGAACTTTTCCAGCTTATCTCCTGCTTTATCCCTGAACTCTGACGCGTTAGCTGCAATTCTCTTAATTCCCGCAGGAATTGCCTTGAGCTTTTCTGACATCCGCCGTATTCTGTGAAGCCGGCCATCCGGTGCAGATACATTCTCCGCCTCCAAAG
>CAMBEF010000257.1 GCA_945865495.1 uncultured Bacteroides sp.
GATATTCGGAGATGAAGACAGCTGTAAGTACAACGTTCATTGCGAGCGGAATACTGTGTGCCGTACTTATGGCAGTGGGACTTCTGTTTGGCAGGAACATGCTAACACTTATAAGGACGCCGGATGATATTATGGCAGATTCACTGCTGTATCTTAATATCTATACGATGGGACTTCTGTTCCTTTTCTTCTATAATATTGCAACAGGCATATTTTCTGCGATGGGAGATTCCAGAACACCATTTATATTATTGGCGTGTTCATCGACGGCTAACATATTTGTTGATATTCTGTTTGTTAAGGAATTTCAGATGGGGGTTGCCGGTGTTGGCTGGGCAACATTCCTGTGTCAGGGGATAAGCTGCGGTGCGGCAGTTTTGCTTGTGCTCAAAAGACTTGCAAAGATAAAGAATGAAGATGTACATAAACCGCAGATATTTTCATGGGAACTCCTTGGTAAAATAACGGGAATAGCGGTGCCAAGCATACTTCAGCAGAGCTTTGTGTCTGTAGGTAATATAATAATACAAAGCGTAATTAACGGATACGGGGCACCGGTTATTGCAGGGTATTCGGCAGCAATTAAGCTTAATAATATGGTCATAACTTCATTTACGACACTTGGTAACGGAGTCTCCAACTTTACGGCACAGAATATGGGTGCCGGCAAGACGGAACGCGTTGGCAGCGGACTTAAGGGAGGTCTCAAACTTGTATATATTATCTGTATTCCTGTAGTTGCCCTCTATATGCTCGGCGGAAAAAGTATATTGCTTCTATTTATAAATGACAGAACCGGAGATGCTATGAAAACGGGAATTCAGATATTAAGAATCCTTGCACCATTTTATTTCGTTGTGTCTACAAAGCTTATGTGCGACGGCGTATTACGCGGTGCAGGTGCTATGAAGTCATTTATGATAACAACATTTACGGATCTTATACTGAGGGTTGTACTTGCAGTAATGCTTTCAGCAAGATTCGGAGTAGTAGGCATATGGAGTGCATGGCCGGTAGGATGGTCAATCGGTACAGCCATGTCAATATATTTTTATGCAGTAGGCAGATGGAAAAGCTATTCCATAACATAACGAATATGGAAATATCGCCGGAATAAGTTATAAAAATAAATATTATTTCTCATTTACAAATGATAAAAATTTG
Source organism: uncultured Bacteroides sp. (assembly GCA_945865495.1). Taxonomy (GTDB): domain Bacteria; phylum Bacillota; class Clostridia; order Lachnospirales; family Lachnospiraceae; genus Bacteroides_F. Next base: position 1,165 of record CAMBEF010000257.1, read on the forward strand.
CATATAATGAGTGTGAAAATATTAACATAATAGTTATAACACAACAGTTATGCGGATTTGGAGGTCCATGATGTTATCTAATGATGCAACAATAATTAAGATAAAGCACGAAGTTTATTATCAGGTAGCGAAGCTTGCTTTTGAAGGAACATTTGATGAGAAGAAGGATGATATACCATATAATATGATTCCCGGTCCTAAGGCGCAGTTCCGTTGCTGTATCTATAAGGAAAGAGAGATTATAAGGCAGAGAATACGTCTTGCGGAAGGTCTTAATCCTACAGATTATGATTCTGATAACATTGTACAGATAATTAATTCAGCATGTGAAGAGTGTCCGATTGCAAGATATACAGTTACGGATAACTGCCGTCTGTGTATGATGAAGGCTTGTAAGCAGGCCTGCAAGTTCGGGGCTGTAAGCATGGGACGTGACCGCGCATATATAGACCCTCAGAAGTGCCGCGAGTGCGGCCAGTGTGCCAAGGCATGTCCTTATAATGCGATTGCGGATCTTATAAGACCTTGCATGAAGACGTGTCCGGTTGGCGCAATTGAGATGGATGAGTATGGTGTAAGTAAGATAGATGAGAGCAAATGCATCGAGTGCGGCAAGTGTATTCACAGCTGTCCGTTTGGGGCCATTGGTTCCAAGGCATACATAGTTGATGTTATCAATGCAATCCGTACGGGTAAGCATGTATATGCAATGATTGCGCCGGCATCGGAAGGACAGTTCGGAGCTGACATAACTATGGCAAGCTGGAGAACGGCACTTAAGAAGGTCGGTTTTACAGATCTTTATGAAGTTGGTCTCGGCGGAGATATGACAGCGTATTCGGAAGCCAAAGAATGGCTTGAGGCGTACAGGGACGGTAAGAAGATGACAACGTCATGCTGCCCGGCTTTTGTTAATATGGTTAAAAAGCATTTTCCGGAACTTATGGAGAATGTCTCTACAACCGTATCACCTATGTGCGCAGTGTCAAGAATGATAAAGGCTAAGGACGAAGGCGCCATAACGGTATTCATAGGACCATGTGTTGCTAAGAAGTCAGAGGCTAAGGACAAGACAATAAAAGGTAATGCGGATTATGCTCTTACATTTGGCGAGATACGTGCAATATTAAGGGCAAAGGATGTTGTGCTTGAGCCTGAAGAAGATGACCGTCAGGAAGCAAGCGTATTTGGTAAGAGATTTGGTAATGGCGGAGGAGTAACGGCAGCTGTTCTTGAAAGTATGAAGGAGATGGGTCAGGAGACAGATGTCAAAGTAGCAAAGTGCAGTGGTGCAGCTGAGTGCAAGAAGATACTCACACTGTTTAAGTTTGGCAAGCTCCCTGAAGACTTTATTGAGGGTATGGCATGTGAAGGCGGATGCGTAGGCGGCCCAAGTGCACACAGAGCTGAGCTTCCATCCAAGAAGGACAGAGATACGCTTATAGCTCAGGCTGATTCAAGGAATATTGAGCAGAATCTTGCCGGATATGATATGGATTCATTCTCAATGCACAGATAATAATGGCACAATAGTATATAGTGCACAGAATGGAGGCTTTATGGCTAACATGCTTGATTATATTGACTGGCGTGGGGACATAACGATTCAACAGTCAGGAATTAATGATGTTGACTGCCTTATTATGGCACAGATTTCATATATGAATTTTGATGGTGTTGTGGGACATGAACCCGCAGCATCTTTTGGTGAGGCCGTTGTGACGCTTTCGGAAGCGTCACAACGGTTATTTGAGCTTAGG
>CAMBEF010000258.1 GCA_945865495.1 uncultured Bacteroides sp.
AATGAGGGGCTCACTTGTGATTGGGCTTAATACTGATCTGGATCATCACCTTGCGGACGAGATACGTGAGGTTATAGACGAGGTCGTTGAAGAAAGGGGAATAAGGAGTATAATATTTGACTTTTCAAAGGTATCATTCATGGACAGTTCAGGAATCGGGCTTATTATGGGGAGATATAAGAAAATGCACCTGACCGGAAGAATTGCAATTGTGGCCCCCTGCAGAAATGTAGAAAGAATCCTGCAGATATCAGGACTTTATAAAATTGTTACTGTGTTTGGAGAGCTTGGTGAAGCAATTGAATCGTGTGAAGTGCATGATGACCAGATTTGTGCCGGGGGAGGACGTAATAATGCAAAATATTAGTGATGGCAATGCAATGAGAATGGAGATATCTGCAAGGTCGGATAACGAAAGCTTTGCAAGAGTTGTGGTAGCTGCGTTCTGCACAAAGCTCAATCCTACGCTTGATGAGATAGCCGATATAAAGACAGCGGTATCAGAAGCAGTGACCAACTGTATTGTACACGGATATGATAATGGGCCGGGGATAGTAGTCATCAGATGTGAGATTGAGGAGGAGACAGTAACTGTAGTGATCGAAGACTATGGTGTTGGAATTGATGATGTGGACAGGGCAATGCAGCCTTTGTATACATCAAAACCGGAACTCGAACGCTCAGGAATGGGTTTTTCATTCATGGAGGCATTCATGGACAGTATTAAGGTGGAATCAAAGCCGGGAGAAGGAACCAGAGTTATTATGACAAAGAAGCTTGGCAGCAGGGCAGTTTAACAGTTTATTGAGGGTGCAATAAGGGTGAAGTGAATGTGTGATTCTTATAATCATACAAAAGAACTTATCGAGCAGGCGCACAGAGGGGACAAAGAAGCGAGAAACAGGCTTGTTACAGAGAATATGGGACTTATATGGAGTATTGTAAAAAGATTTGCGGGACGGGGACACGAGCTTGAAGATCTTTTCCAGATAGGAAGCATAGGGCTTATAAAAGCTATAGACAAATTTGATATATCTTATGATGTCAGGTTTTCTACTTATGCAGTTCCGATGATTACGGGGGAGATAAAGCGTTTTCTGCGTGATGACGGAATGATTAAGGTAAGCCGTTCGTTAAAAGAGATTGTTGTAAAGGTACAGCGTGCAAGGGAACAGCTTCAGAAGGAGATGGGGGAGGAGCCGTCAATGGAGGTGATAGCAAGGGCTATTGACGTGCCTGAGGAAGATATTGTCATGGCTCTTGAGGCAGGCAGTGAGATTGAATCAATATATAAGACAATATATCAGTCTGACGGCAATGAGATTACACTTATAGACCGTGTGGCCGACAGGGGGACATCAGGAGCCGGAATTGTTCCGGAATGTGAATGGACAGACTACGAGAAGGAGCAGCTTATAAATCATATGGTGCTTAAGCAGATTCTGGATGAGCTACCGGAGAATGAAAAAAACCTGATTCTGCTGAGATATTTCAGAGACCAGACACAGACACAGGTTGCAAAGGAAATGGGGATATCCCAGGTTCAGGTCAGCAGAATCGAAAAGCGGATTCTGCTGAGACTGCGGGAAAAAATATCATGATTAAAATATTGTTATAAAGAAGTCCAGCGGCCTGATGCACCGCATGGAAGTACAAGCCCGTTAGAACTTACAGGCAGACCAATCTCCTGTGAGTCGACAGTCCCGCCAAATGACTTAAGTTCGGTAGAGAGCATGTATGTGAGAACTGCCGGTGCCAGTCCTGTAGTATATGAATTAATCAGGAAGAACAGAGGATCCGGGCTTAATAGCTTGGCACAGAGCTGAACGAGTGAATGAATTGAATCCTCAATCTTCCAGATTTCTCCCTTAGGGCCACGGCCATATGAAGGAGGATCCATGATGATTCCGTCATAATGATTGCCACGGCGTATCTCACGCTCAACAAACTTGATACAGTCATCAACTATCCAGCGGACTGAACGGTCAGAGAGTCCTGTGCTAGCAGCATTCTCCTTAGCCCATCCGACCATGCCTTTTGAGGCATCAACATGTGTTACGAATGCTCCTGATGCAGCACATGCAAGTGTAGCACCTCCGGTATATGCAAAGAGGTTAAGAATCTTTATCTCACGGTCAGGTTCTGCAGCTTTGCGCTGTGCAATCTTACTGCCGCACCAGTCCCAGTTGACAGCCTGTTCAGGGAACAGCCCCGTATGCTTAAAGCTGAAAGGCTTAAGGTTGAATCTGAGAGGCTTCTTAAATGTATCGCTTGAATAGCTTATGCTCCACTGTTCCGGCAGGTCGAAGAACTCCCAGCTGCCGCCACCCTGCTGGCTTCTGTGATAGTGGCCGTTGAGCCGCTTCCACCTTGGGTCAGTCTTAGGTGTATCCCATATTACCTGCGGGTCGGGACGGACAAGGATATAATCTCCCCATCTTTCAAGCTTCTCTTTGCAGGAAGTATCTATAACTTCATAATCTTTCCAGTTATCAGCAATCCACATATAAATAAATATCTCCGTTTCTGAATGTATAGTCTACAATATTTATAATATATTATATTGATTCGTATTTCAACTTTATATTAATGCCGTTGCGTAAGTACTTTGAAAAGAGCCGGTTGAAGTTTGAGATGCCGTATGGTACAATTTAAATAATATTTTGCCTGCAGATAAAGCATTTTATGCGCATACAGAAAGGGTCAAAGTATATTTTAGAATATGAGGAGGATAATCATGTTTTGCCCAAAATGTGGAACTAAGAATGAAGATGATGCAAGGTTCTGCGCAGCATGCGGAGCACCATTAGAGGACAACACAGTACAGACACCTGCAGCAGAGCAGATGACAGCACCACAGGCACCTGAGAGCCCACAGGAGGCGGCACAGCAGCCGCCGATGCCAGCGCCACG
>CAMBEF010000259.1 GCA_945865495.1 uncultured Bacteroides sp.
ATAGGAAGCATCATTGCAGTTTCCAAAGGTATTCATTGGAATCGTAGATATTGTGATGCCGTTTTTTGTTAAGGCTTCATTTTAAGGCCCGGCAAGCACTGTAAATGGCTTTATTCCAACAGCATTATAAACAGGTTCGGCATAAATACCTCCAATACCTCCGTCATTTCCATTGCGCTGTCTCAGTGATGATATGCCGGTTACGGTGGTAACGGAGATGACAACCGCACACGCTATTGCAGCGGTAACACGCAGTGGGGTGTGGTGCCTGTTATGGTGTATGTTATAAACACCTTGTCTGATGTATCGGATGCAGTGCCTGTTACGCTGTGTCTGTCCGGCTGCATCTGTTGTCTGCTTGTAGATATTGTCAAGCGTATCCCTGTAAATGCTGTCGGGTACATTTATATCGGAACAGCATTTGTTAAATTCATCTTTAAAAATCATAATTATCGGCCTCCTTTTTAAGAATGTCGCGTGCACGTTTGAGCCGTGAACGCACGCCTGTCTGCATTATGCCAAGAATTCCGGCAATCTCGGCGGTTGAAAGCTCTTCATGGTAATACAGGAAAATGACATCACGGTATTTGGGCGGAAGGCTGCTCACGGCATCCCAGATGCCGGATTGGTCATTGCAGCAATTATCATATTTACTACATGTATTGCTGTATTTTGTGTCAGCAGCCTCTATTAGGTCATCTATACTGTTGGATGCAGACGTCACATGGCGTTTCCATGCACTTTTGTGGATATTGATGCATTCATTTACAGTTACTTTGAGAAGCCAGCGGCGTATGTGGCCGTCAGATTCAAAATCCTTATTACAGCAGTAAAGCCGCATAAATACTGTCTGAAATACATCTTTGGCTTCTTCGGCATCCTGAAGTCTGAGCACGGACATGCGGTACACATCAGAGCCATACAGCTTCATGAGCCGTTCAAAATCAGGTTTGTTATCCTGCCAGTTCATTGGTTGTCCCCCTCGCAAAGGTATTGAAGATGCGTCTTCATTTATATTACAATATATAAAATGTATTTGTTACAAAATATCCCGGCAAAATAAAATTTATATCCAAATTTATATCCAAAAAATTCTTATATTTAAGCCAGATTATGAGGTTGATATATCCTGTGGAATTTTGTATAATAAAATTTACAGATTTGAATTAATTATCAGCATGCGCCTGCGCGCGTGGAACGGAGGAGAAGAATGAAAAAGGAACTCGTATTGGTTCTTGATTTTGGTGGACAGTATAATCAGCTGATAGCCAGAAGAGTCAGAGAGTGTAATGTTTACTGTGAGATAGTACCTTATACTATGAGTCTCGATGAGATTCTTGCCAAAAAGCCAAAGGGAATTATATTTACAGGTGGCCCTAACAGTGTATATGATGAGACATCACCTACATATGACAAGGCTATATTTGACGCAGGAGTACCAATTCTGGGGATTTGCTACGGCTGTCAGCTCATGGCGTACAAGCTTGGAGGTACTGTTGCAACAGCACCTGTAAGTGAATATGGCAAGACGGAAGTCGAGGTTGACTGTAAGTCACTTCTGTTCCACAACGTAAGCAGCAAGACTGTAACATGGATGAGCCATACAGATTACATTGCTGAAGCTCCAGAGGGCTTCAAGGTAACAGGAAATACAAAGAACTGTCCTGTTGCAGCAATGGAGAATAAGACAAGAAAGCTTTATGCAGTCCAGTTCCACCCAGAGGTTATGCACACGCAGGAAGGTAAGAAGATGCTTCACAACTTCCTCTTTGATGTATGTAACTGTGCAGGCGATTGGAAGATGGATTCATTTGTAGATAACACGATTAAGTCACTCCGCACTAAGATTGGCAGCGGCAAGGTTCTGTGTGCTCTTTCCGGCGGTGTTGATTCATCAGTTGCAGCAGTACTCCTCGCCAAGGCAGTAGGCAAGCAGCTTACATGTGTGTTTGTAGATCACGGTCTTCTCCGTAAGGATGAGGGTGATGAAGTAGAGGCTGTATTCGGACCGGATGGCCCATATGATCTTAACTTTATCCGCGTCAATGCTCAGGAGCGTTTCTATGAGAAGCTTAAGGGCGTTGAGGAGCCTGAGCGTAAGCGTAAGATTATCGGTGAGGAATTTATCCGTGTATTTGAGGAAGAAGCCAAGAAAATCGGAGCTGTTGATTATCTTGTTCAGGGAACTATCTATCCTGATGTTATTGAATCGGGACTTGGCAAGTCAGCAACAATCAAGTCACACCACAATGTAGGCGGACTTCCTGATTATGTTGATTTTAAGGAGATAGTTGAACCGTTACGTGACCTATTCAAGGATGAGGTAAGAAGAGCCGGCCTTGAACTTGGTATCCCTGAATACCTTGTATATCGTCAGCCATTCCCAGGTCCGGGACTTGGCATCCGTATCATCGGTGAGGTAACAGCCGAGAAGGTCCGCATCGTTCAGGAAGCTGACTTCATCTACCGCGATGAGATTGCCAAGGCAGGCATCGCAAGCAATTTAGGTCAGTACTTTGCAGCACTTACCAACATGAGAAGTGTTGGTGTCATGGGTGATGAGCGTACATACGATTACGCGATTGCACTCCGTGCTGTCAATACGGTAGATTTCATGACAGCCGAAGCAGCACAGATTCCATGGGAGGTGCTCAACAAGGTTGCCAACAGAATAGTCAACGAAGTGAAGGGAGTTAACCGCGTGCTGTATGACTGCACGGGTAAGCCACCGGCTACGATTGAGTTTGAATAAGGAGTAGGGTCAAAAAAGTCCAGTATTTATGCGGCTTCCAAACAAATTTGTTTAAGCATTGGCAACGATTTGGCAACAGATTTTCCTTATTCAATGAATAAAATTACTTTATGAGCATAAGAAAACCTTACTGATTTTCAGATATGACAACTGAAAA
>CAMBEF010000260.1 GCA_945865495.1 uncultured Bacteroides sp.
ACAGGATGTCGATGATGTCATAGGGAACAGAATTGATGATGACAATGTAATGTATGCATTACATTTTTATGCGGCAACACATAAGGATTACATAAGAGACAAGCTTAAGAAGGCAATTGACAACGGAATACCTGTATTTGTAAGTGAGTCAAGCATATGTGATGCAAGCGGTAATGGCGGCATAGATTATGATTCTGGCAATACATGGCTGAGGCTTATGAATGATAACAATGTAAGCTTTGTCGCATGGAGTCTGTGTAATAAAAATGAGACATCGGCTCTTATACGTCCTGAATGCAGCAAGAAGAGCGGATGGACAACGGATGAACTGTCTGATGCAGGCAGATGGTACCGTGAGGCTGTCAGAGGTGAACGCTGACAGCCTGCCAACGCAATTATACAAAAATTATACAAAATAAAAATACCTCAATGCGAGCGGGTGTGAGCATTGAGGTATTTTTTATAGATTAATCAAGCGATTAATTAAGCCATTGCGTTAACAGCCTTAGTTAAACGAGAAACTTTTCTAGCTGCTGTATTCTTGTGGTAGATACCCTTAGAAGCAGCCTTAGAAATAACGCTGATAGCCTCTGTTAAAGCAGCCTGAGCAGCAGCCTTATCACCAGCAGCGATAGCGCTCTCTACGTTCTTTACATAAGTCTTAACCTTAGACTTAATAGCCTTGTTACGAGCTGTTCTTACCTCAGTAGTGAGGACTCTCTTCTTTGCAGATTTGATGTTAGCCAATGTTGTACACCTCCAAACCTATTAATTATCGAAATGATGTGTTATACATTAAACCCGGACACGGACGTTCTAATGTCAAACATACTATGATATTTTATTATAATGCTGCGTATATGTCAATAATAAAATTAAAATTAAGTGCAAATAATACTAAATATATTCTGAATCTGTATATACAGAAATTATGTTTATTGAAATATGAAAATGAAGGAGACTGCCATGTTGGAGGAGTATGAAAACAGAACGGATCTTGCACTTGAAGCAAATGAGCAGATTAAAGATGAAGGTAAACAAAGCGGGATTGTTGTACATGAGAATTATGATGAACTTTCAGGGCTTAAGATTACATGCATAGACATTACTGACAGCAATGGTGAAAAAGCACTCGGAAGAAAGATGGGAAGATATGTTACCGCCGAAAATATGGAGCTTGCGACAGCTGATTCAGGTCAGCAGGATTACATGGCTGACAGGCTTGCATGTATAATGGCGGAACTGATAAAATCGTCGATGAATCCGTCTGCAAATCCGCATGACAGAATTAAGATACTTGTTGTCGGTCTTGGCAATAAAGAGGTAACCCCGGACAGCCTCGGGCCGCTTGTCACAGAATATGTGTCAGTGCTTGATTATGGAGATGATGAGCCGGCAGAAGATGCACATATAAGAATGACTGCAATCGCTCCCGGTGTTATGGCACAGACAGGCATGGAGACGGCAGTAATAGTCCGTGGCGTTGTTGCTTCGTCAAGGCCCGATGTGGTTATTGCAATAGATGCACTTGCAGCAAGAAGCAGTGCGAGGCTTAACACCACAGTACAGCTATCGGACAGGATTAACCCGGGGTCAGGAGTAGGTAACCACAGAATGGGACTTACCAGAGAAAGTGTAGGCGTACCTGTGATAGCGGTTGGAATACCGACAGTGATAGAGGCGGCTACGATAGTGCATGACGCAATTGTTAATTTTACAAAAGCATTTGCAGGGTCAGACATAATGGGAACGATGAAGGATGTCATGGATTCAATGACAGAGAGGGAGAGACGCGCACTGATGCTTGAACTGATTGCACCTTCTATGAGTACCATGTATGTTACACCAAGAGACGTTGATGCAGCAGTCCAGCGCACGGCATATATAGTTGCCAAGGCGCTTGATCGCCTGCCGGATATCATGACCTCTGCATAGTCATACATTCTGCCATGTAATCATATTATTAAATATAATGCATTCAGGCAGGATAGGACATGACATGAAAAAGTATGGCAGATACAGTTTTTGGGCGTTTATTGTGCTTACACTGGTAATTATATATGCAGTATGTAATGGCGTGATATCAGGCGCAGGAACGGTGTTTGCCGGTTACAGTGTGAGAGTAATGGGGATGGAAGTCATGCCCTTGTATGGATATGTGAGCAGCATGGATTCGGAAGATGCCGGTGCGGCATCAAAGATTGCGGATAATATAAATCCGATTAACGGATATGCAAGAGACCGATATATAAAGAAAAGTGAGCTGTCCGGACAGCTTACAGAGCAGGAAAATGAAAGCCGGAATACGGATTTTTCACAACCTTTGGCAACGCAGGCATCTGCAGAATCAGAAGCAGTATCTGATATGACAACAGCGGCCTTTGCCACGGCAACAGCTGCGCCTGAGAAAACATCGGAAGCAGATATAGCCGCCGCAGCCTCCGCCAATATAATAACCGGAACACTCTATCCGAAGACAAGTCTTAGCAATTATAATTATGTATTAAGTAATTTTTATACAGTCACGGGAATAACAGAACTTGGAAGTGACAAACTGCGTCCGGCCGAATTCTTACAGAAAGACATGAAGATGTCGCAGGATTCGTCCAAGCCGCAGATACTTATATTCCACACACATTCGCAGGAAGCATTTGCAGATTCGGCAGAAGGAGAGGAAGCGGACACAATAGTCGGGGTGGGGGATTATCTTACACGCCTGCTCAGTGAAAAATACGGCTATAACGTAATTCATGACAAGAGCGTATACGACCTTGTTAACGGTAAGTTAGACCGCAGTAAGGCATACACGTATGCAGAGCAGTCTGTGGCATCGATTCTCGAGAAGAATCCGTCGATAGAGGTTGTTATAGATCTGCATCGCGATGGTGTGCCTGAC
>CAMBEF010000261.1 GCA_945865495.1 uncultured Bacteroides sp.
GCCTTGTAAGAGAATTAGAGAAGGCAGAGAAGTTTATATTTTTGGAATATTTCATAATTGCCAAAGGATATATGTGGGATTCAATACTTGATATTCTCAAGCGTAAAGTCAGTGAAGGTGTTGAGGTCCGCCTTATGTATGATGGAATGTGCAGTTTTGTCCTCCTGCCATATTCATATCCAAAACAGCTTGAAGAGTACGGAATTAAGTGCCGGATGTTTGCACCTATAGTTCCGGTACTCTCGACATATCACAATAACAGGGATCACCGTAAGATAGTTGTGATAGATGGCAGGACTGCATTTACCGGTGGGGTTAATCTGGCGGATGAATACATTAATCACATAGAGAGGTTCGGACATTGGAAAGACACGGGCGTTATGATTAAAGGCGACGCTGTAAAGAGTATGACGCTTATGTTTTTGCAATTGTGGAATGTCAGTGAGCAGCACATGGAAAGACATTACTCAAAGTATCTTATTGACAATCCTGAGATAAAGGGCAATCAGGGTATTGTAATTCCATTTGGTGACGGACCATATAATAAAGAAGACATTGGAAAGAATGTATATATCGACATACTTAACCGGGCACACAGATATGTTCATATAATGACACCATATCTTATACTTGATGATGAGATGGTGGCAGCTCTTAGATATTCTGCAGAGAGAGATGTGGAGACAATAATTATCATGCCGCATATCCCGGATAAGAAGTATGCTTATCTGCTTGCAAGAACATATTATAAAGAACTTATAGAATATGGCGTTAAGATATACGAATATACGCCGGGGTTTGTGCATGCCAAGCAGTTTGTGAGTGACGATATACGAGGAGTTGTCGGCTCATTTAATCTTGACTACAGAAGTATGTATCTGCATTATGAATGTGCAGTATATATGTACAATACACCGGTTATCAGTGATATAGAAAAAGATTTTCAGGACACGCTTGCTAAGTGCCAGCAGATAACTGTAAAGACATGCAACGAGTACTCTAAGATTGGAATGCTTATAGGAAGAGTCTTAAGAATCTTTGCACCACTTATGTGATAATTATATGTAGCAATATATGCAATAATTGGTACTTGCAATAATTTAAGAAGATATGGTATTATTTAGCTCTGATTAGGCTGAACTAATTTGAATTTAGTGCAACTAATCAGGGCTTTTTATGTGCTTGTGTGTGCATACATATTATTTCAGGCAGGCGGCCTGCAGAATGGAGTTTTTGATGACTATTATTAAGATTACATGGATAGCACTGGGATTTGTATGTTTTGGGCTTGGTACACTTGGAGTAGTGCTTCCGGTACTGCCGACAGTTCCATTTTATATGGCAACGGCATATTGTTTTGCAAAAAGCTCAGATAGATTACATGATTGGTTTACAGGAACACGGTTATACAGGAAGTATCTGGATTCATATGTGAAAAACGGGGCAATGACTGTGAAAACAAAGGTGAGCCTTCTTACAACGTCTTCAATAGTAATGGGAATAGGATTTATTATGATGGAAAGTGTTCCGGCTGCGAGAGTTATTCTGTTTATCGTGTGGGTATGCCATATATTATATTTCGTTTTCAGGGTGAAGACTATAAAAGAAGGCGGGGAATCAACAGTTGTCGAGGACTGATATGAATGATAGGACTGAGAAGAAGAGACTCAGGGAGCAGAAGGTTGTGGGGCAGATGATTGCACTGTATTGCAGGAAGAACCATAACACTGATTACGGAATGAAGCATGGAACAGGCCATGGCAAGAGTCATAATACAGAAGGCATAGAGAGCAAATTGTGCGATGAATGCAGGGCATTGTATGAATATGCTGCACAGAGGAGCAGAACGTGTTCTTTTATGGAGAAAAAGACATTTTGCTCCAACTGCACAGTACACTGCTATAAGCCGGAGATGAGAGAACGGATTAAGAAGGTTATGAGATTCTCCGGACCGAGAATGCTGCTTTATCGTCCGTTTATGGCAGTGTGGCATGTTGTAAGTTCACAGCTTGAGAAAAAGAAAGATAAGAAGGGGAAGGCTTGATTATGATTAAGACAAAGCTGATAAAGCTGCTTGCAGACTCTAAAAAATACATAGTGTATAACGTATTCTGGCAATGGGCAGCGCTCATAAGCCAGATAATAATAGTGTACATAATTGCCAATATTATAGCAAAGCTGCCAGATCCTGTAAGCTATATGGATGTGGTTAAGCTTTTGGCGGCGCTGGCAGTAAGATTCGTAAGTGACAGGCTTGCGTCTGTGGCTTCATACAGGGCAAGCGTTGATGTGAAGAGAGTGCTCAGGGAGAAGATATTTGACAAGCTTTTAAGGCTTGGAAGCTCGTATAATGAGCAGATTGCAACATCGCAGGTTGTACAGCTCGCAACGGAAGGCGTTGAACAGCTTGAGACATACTTTGGAAAGTATATTCCACAGCTTTTTTATAGTCTGCTTGCACCGGTTACGCTTTTTGCAGTGCTTTCATTTATAAGTGTTAAGGCGGCGGTAGTGCTTCTTATATGCGTTCCGCTGATACCTGTATCCATAGTGGCGGTACAGAAATTTGCCAAAAAACTGCTCAATAAGTACTGGGGAATATATACAGAACTTGGAGACAGTTTCCTTGAAAATCTTCAGGGGCTTACAACACTTAAGATATATAAGGCAGATGAGCTGAAAGCCGGACAGATGGATGAGGAAGCACAGCGTTTTAGAAATGTAACAATGAAGGTACTTACGATGCAGCTTAATTCAACAAGCGTAATGGATATTATTGCTTACGGGGGAGCAGCAACAGGAATGGTTGTTGCAGTGAGCGAATATTTTGCCGGCAATATAGATACGGCCGGAGCCGTAATGATAGTTTTCCTTGCAGCGGAATTCTTCCTTCCG
>CAMBEF010000262.1 GCA_945865495.1 uncultured Bacteroides sp.
TCCGAATTTGATGATTTTAGGGTTAGGAAACTGGAATTTAAAAATTCACATTACGATAGGTAAATATAATAAGTAAATCATGCTGAGTAAATTATATTTACATTTTATATAATGATATTATCATTACGCATTAAAAAAATCAAGCAGATTATAGAAGTTTTATATTTGAAAAATTGATTGACAAATATATTGGCAATGTTATAATAAAGGTAAATCAAATTTACATAGTGCAGCGTAAGTAAAATATGAATGCGGGTGGAGTGCCTGCGGAAAGAGGAAGATATGACAGAGTGGTGGAGTGCATTGGATATGTTTCAGAAGGTCCTGTATTGTCTGGCAGTACCTTCAACGCTGATTCTGGTTATTCAGACAATACTTGTCCTCTTTGGAATAGGTCATGGAGGCGAGGGTGTCAATTACAGTGATACCTCAGGAATAGATTTTGACGGTGATGCAATGTCGGGGGGCTTTGATACCGGCGGCTTTGATGCAGGAAGTATGGATGTCCCTGATTTTAACGGACATGAAGTATTGAACCATGATGTTATGGGGCATGATGCCATTGGACACGAGGCAATGAATCATGACATGAATGCTGACAGCGTCAGTCATGAGGGAACTAATCCGGCAGATGCGGGCAGCCTGAGAATATTTACAATACAGACGGTTATGGCGTTCCTGTGTGTGTTCGGATGGACGGCATCTGTTATGTATTCTTCTGACAGAAGTTCACTTAAGGCATCGGCAGTCGGTTTTATATTCGGTGCAATAGCAATGTATCTTATAGCGAAGCTGGCGCAGCAGACAGCGAAGCTTACTGCTAACGGGACCTTTAATCCCAAGAATGCAATTGGGGCAGAGGGAAGCGTATACATACCGATTCCTGCCAATTCATCAGGTAACGGCAAGATTAATATTGTTGTGCAGGGAAGCCTTATGGAGTGCGATGCAATGACGGAAGAGCATGAGCAGCTCACTACGGGAACCAAGATAAGAGTTACGGATATTGTGGGAGATGTACTTGTTGTTGAACGTGCGTGACCGTGGACATTGGTTTTCTGACAGGAGTGCTTCAGGTAGAAATGTAATGGTTTGCAGGTGATTTTATAAGATGGCTGGGCGGCTATATTATAGACAGTGCATTACATTTATGCTACACTGATAAAGATTAGTTATTTGCGGAAGATGGGGAGGCATCTGAATATGGCAGGACCTAATGGTAATGATGTATTCTGGCAGGACAGGGCAGCCAGAGACAACAGTGATTATAACGGCTCAGGAATCGGTGGGAGTTTCTATGATGAAAGTGCGGAACGCAGACAGAGATTCTCTTCAATAAAAGCGTATATAATTTTTATTGCAATATGTCTGTTTCTTATTTTTATAACATCATATGTGCTTGCCGGGGATATAAGATTAAAAAGCGGCAATTCGGTAGAAGTGCCGTATGACAGGGCTAATAGCGTTGCATATGTCTATGACAGTAATAATAAAAGTTACGCAGTTCAAATTGATGCGTTGGCACAGCTTAATGGAGACACCGTTGTCCTTTACTATACCGGGGATAACATTGCATCGGCAAGGCCGGTAACGGTTGTGTGGTTCTATGTTGTTATGTATATGGCATGGATTGCAATACTCGCTTTTCTGGTGTTTGCAGCATGGAAGAAGTTCCATGGAAGTCATCATGCGGTTGAACACACTGGTAAATCACGGTTTGATGATTAACCGCATTAATGCGGATTACATCTGACCTGATATATTATGTGCCAGCGCTGCGGCACAGACAAAATAATATATGACAGCGCAGAAATGAGGAGAAGTATGGCAATTTTAGTAGGAATCTGTATCATAGTCTTGCTGCTTTTTGCGGCATTGGCTGCAATCTTTTCAAGATATCGTAAGTGTCCTTCTGACAAGGTACTCGTTATCTATGGTAAGGTAGGAACCGATAAGAACGGACAGCAGCGTTCGGCGAAGTGCGTGCATGGTGGTGCGGCATTTATCGTTCCTGTTATTCAGGCATATCAGTATATGGACCTGACACCTATCTCAATCAATGTTGACCTGCGTAATGCACTTTCTAAGCAGAATATCCGTGTGGATGTTCCGTCGAGATTTACAGTAGGTATATCTACAGAGCCCGCAGTTATGCAGAATGCGGCAGAGCGTCTTCTTGGACTGAAGATGAGTGAGATTCAGGAGCTTGCCAAGGATATTATTCTCGGCCAGTTAAGACTTGTTATTGCAACAATGGAGATTGAAGAGATTAACGCAGACCGTGATAAGTTCCTGTTATCAGTGTCTAATAATGTAGAGATAGAGCTTAAGAAGATAGGTCTTCGCCTTATCAATGTTAACGTAACCGATATCAACGATGAGTCGGGATATATTGATGCACTTGGTAAGGAAGCGGCAGCTAAGGCTATCAATGATGCTAAGAAGAGCGTTGCTGAGAAGGATAAGGATGGTGAGATTGGCCAGGCTAATGCACATCGTGAACAGCGTATTCAGGTGGCAGCAGCAGATGCAGCGGCTATTCAGGGTGAGAACGCCGCAAGAATCGAGATAGCACAGTCTGATGCCAACCGCCGTGAGAAGGAAGCCGAGGCACTTAAGGTCGCAACTGCGGCTGAGGCAGTTCAGGCAGCCAAGGCTAAGGAAGAAGCTTACATCGCACAGAAGGAAGCAGAGCAGACAAGAGCAGATCTTGAAAGAGCTACGCAGCAGGCTGATATAATTGTCAAGGCGCAGATCCAGAAGGAACAGGCTGAGATTGAGGCTGAGGCTGCTGCTGAGGTTGTACGCCGTAAGGCAAAGGGTGATGCTGATGCCATAT
>CAMBEF010000263.1 GCA_945865495.1 uncultured Bacteroides sp.
ATGTTCCTTGGATTTGATGCAAGGTGGGGAGAATGGATATACAGGGCACTTACATTTCTTGTAATAAGCTGTCCGTGCGCACTTGTAATAAGCATACCGCTCAGTTTCTTTGCAGGAATTGGCGGAGCCAGCAATGCAGGTGTACTTGTTAAGGGCTCTAATTATCTTGAGACACTTTCACAGACAAAATATGTTGTGTTTGATAAGACGGGAACACTTACACAGGGCGTGTTTGAGGTCGTAGGCGTACATCACAGCAAGCTCGAGGAGGGTAAGACTCTTGAGTATGCAGCACTTGCGGAGAGCTTTTCATCACATCCTATCAGTAAGAGCCTTCAGAGAGCTTATGGAAAAGCGATAGATCAGTCAAGGGTTACAGACGTTAAAGAGATAAGCGGCGAAGGTGTGACTGCCGTGGTTGACGGTGTCAGTGTGGCAGCCGGTAACACTAAGCTTATGAGACGTCTTGGTATAGAATATTCAGACTGCCACAGCGTAGGAACGATAGTCCATATGGCCGTCGATGGCAGATATGAAGGACATATTCTTATAGCGGACAGAGAGAAACCTAATTCCAAGGAAGCAATAGCACAGCTTCACAGAATGGGAATCAAAGAGACTGTAATGCTTACGGGAGATACTAAGAAGGTTGCTGACCAGGTTGCCAAAAATCTCGGAATAAGCACAGTATACAGTGAACTTCTCCCGGGAGATAAGGTTGCCAAGGTAGAAGAACTTCTCTCGAAGAAACACAGTAAGGAAGCTCTTGCATTCGTAGGAGACGGAATTAATGATGCACCTGTGCTTTCAAGAGCGGATATAGGAATCGCAATGGGAGCACTCGGTTCAGATGCGGCAATTGAGGCGGCAGATGTTGTGCTTATGGATGATGATCCTCTTAAGATTGCCAAGGCAATAAAGATTGCTAAGAAGTGCCTCCGTATAGTATATGAGAATATTTATTTTGCAATAGGTGTCAAGATAGTATGTCTTATACTTGGTGCACTTGGTATAGCTAATATGTGGGTGGCTATATTTGCAGATGTAGGAGTTATGGTTATTGCAGTGCTCAATGCAATCAGGGCGCTTTTTGTTAAGAAGCTGTAGAAGGAATAAAGGTTTATTATGACTGAAAAAAAGATAGTTGTAAAAGGAACTAATGATAATGAAAATGAATGTTCGGAATGCTGTGAATCAGTTGAAGTACATGAGGATCTCCTTAAGATAGTCAATGATACGATACCTGAGGAGACAGAGCTTTATGATCTTGCAGAGCTGTTCAAAGTGTTTGGAGATTCAACGAGAATAAGAATACTTTTTGTGCTTTTTGAAGCAGAGGTATGTGTATGTGATCTGGCACAGGCACTTAATATGACCCAGTCCGCCATCTCACATCAGTTGAGAATATTGAAGCAGAACAAGCTTGTTAAGAGCCGTAGGGATGGTAAGTCAATATTCTATTCGCTTGCAGATGATCATGTAAGGGCAATCATAGATCAGGGACGTGAGCATATAGAAGAATAATTTAATGCTGGAAATATAATCCGACATATAGTAGAATAGCAGTGTAGGTGTAAATTTGCAATTATAATGCATAATATGCACTTACGCTGCTATTTTGTGTCAGGACAGCCATGCACGATGGTATGTGGCTATGATGTGTAAGATTTGATTTATGGGGATTTGATTGTTAGTTATATTATGGCAGATTCTGTCTGTTGATTGGAGATTACTATGGTTGATAATGATTTGGGAGGGGCACTCAAGAGGTTTTCGGCAAGGGAGATTGCAACGATGATTCCGAGGCTTCTGTACGAAGATGAATATTATTCAGTTGCATTGATTGATATAGGCAGTGGGGAACTTACAAGATGCAGAATGATATTCAGTAATGATGAAGATGTTATAGAAAGCAGTAATATATATGATAATGTTCGAAAGACGATTATTGATAAGTGGGTTCCTGATGAGGAGCGTGAGGATTACGCAGAAGCCGGAGAGCTTACGACAATAATTAAGAATCTGGATGAGAACGGCACATATGAATTTACAATCCATCATGTGATGGATGGAGAGGTGCTGCTTTTCAGATATCATTATATGTATTTTGATAAAGAGCATACGGTTATCCTTACAACAATGAAGAATATAACAGGTCTCGAAGAGACTGATATGGTTACGGGCGGCGTTAACCGTAAGGGCTTTAAGAGGCTTGCGGACAGAATCCTTAAGAGTGAGACATCTACTGACAGATATGCAATGATGTATATTGACCTTAAGAGTTTTAAGTCGGTTAATGAGATTATAGGCTTTAAGGGTGGAGATGCGTTACTCAGATATTTTGTAAAATATATTAATAATTCTCCGCTTAAGCCGCTGCTTACGGCACGTAACAGCTCAGACCATTTTGCATGTCTGGTTGAATGTAAGAATCTGGATTATGACAGGCTTGCAGATATATTTGAATTTGATTTTGAATATAGCGGCAAGAGTGTCAATGTATACGCAAGATGCGGAATCTGCAAGGTTGACAGGTTCCCGTCAGATGTTGATGCGATGTATGACATGGCGAAGCTTGCGTGTGAGAATATAACTAATGAATATATGCAGCCATACATAGTGTTCAATACGGATATGAGTGACCTTTATATAAAGCAGTGCATGATACAAAGCCACCTTCCGTACGCACTTGAGAGGAATGAGCTTCAGGTATTCTATCAGCCTATATATGACCCATATACAGAGAAGATTGTTGAGGCTGAGGCACTTATAAGATGGATTATGCCAAATGGTGATATGGTATCTCCGGGACTGTTTCTTCCGACTCTTGAGAAGA
>CAMBEF010000264.1 GCA_945865495.1 uncultured Bacteroides sp.
TGTCATAATTAAACCTTGCCTTTCCAATTTTGTAAAAATTATATTAATTAGAATAACATTTTAACACACATTTTGCAACCATTGCAGACTATTATGCTTTTTCTGAATTCATGCGGTATCCCACGCCGAGCTCATTTATTATATATCCTCTCACTCCGGGTTTTGCACCCAGTTTTTTGCGGATATTAGCCATATTCACCTGAAGTTTCTTAATGCTTCCTTCGTCAGGATATCCCCAGATGCCCTTTATAATTGCGGAATATGTCATCATCTTGCCACAATGCTCTGACAGCAGTGCCACGATATTATATTCGGTCTGTGTAAGCTTTACTTCTTCACCTTTTATAAATACCTGTCTTGCACTGTAATCTATAACCATATCATTCAGTACAAACTTTTCATTCTCCATATTGGCAGCATACACCTGGCGGCTGTTACGGAGTGCTGCCCTCACACGCGCAAGAAGTTCCGACGACCCGAACGGTTTCGTTATGTAATCATTGGCTCCCACATCAAGAGCCCCTACTATATCATGTTCCTCAGTTCTTGCCGACAGAATAATTACCGGAACCAGAGATTCCTTTCTTACTTCTTTGAGAAAATATCTTCCGTCTTTATCAGGGAGTCCGAGGTCCAGAAGTATAAGGTCCGGTACATATGAAGAATACATAATCTGCGCCAGCTCACATGTCTGTGCCATAAGGACCTGATATCCCGATGTCTCAAGCATTGTTGAAACAAGTTTTCTTATATTATCTTCATCTTCTACCAAAAGAATTTTGTACTTATTATTACCCACTTAATTTTCCTCCATACCAAGTGTAAATCTGAATACTGCTCCTTTGTTCATGCTGTTTGATGCACTTATGTCCCCACCATGTGCCTTAATGATTGTCTCACACACCGACAGCCCTATTCCCGCATTATTGCGGTTTCCGTCAGGCACCGTAGCTTTGCTGACATAAGCACCGCTGAACATTGATTTCATGGCTTCGTCGGACACACCGCATCCGTCATCTTTTATCTCAAACACAGCATTATTGCTAATCACAAATACGCTGAGCCACAGATGCTTCATGCCAGTTGCATGCTGAACAGCATTTTCAAGGAGATTAATTATAACCTGCTCTATAAGCATCGCGTCCATCGGTATCATCACTATCTCTTCAGGGATGTCTATAATAACATCATGTGACGGATATCTTTTTTTGAACTTAAAGATTACAGAATCTATAAGTTCCTCAAGCACTACCGGCTTTTTTGTTATCTTTACATTGCCGGCTCCAAGCTTGGTTATCGAGAGGAGGTTCTCAACCATGCTCACAAGCCACTCCGAATCCTCTTTTATTGCGTTAAGAATCTCATCCTGCTGCTGTGTGCTTAGGTTCTCCCTGTTATCAGCAAGGGCCGATGCAGAACTGTATATAGTAGTCAGCGGTGTTCTCAGATCATGTGACACTGCACGGAGAAGATTTGCCCTCATTCTCTCCTTCTCACTCTCTGCCTTAAGTGCCTCATGCTGCTTTACCTTAGTAGTAAGCGTACTGGTAAGTATTGCAAGCACTATCATTACTATCGCCGACATAACATTGACAGGCGTTGCAAAATCAAACTTAAAAAACGGGAATGTAAATGCATAATTAACAGCAAGAACACCTGCGATTGCAGATACGATTCCATATACATATCCGTCTGTAAGCATAGAGATGAGAAATACTGCAAATACAAAGAGTGTTGTAATTCTTTCCTGTATTTCAAATACATGCTGAAATACAAGACTTATCACAAATGCGCCTGCCAGTATAAATGCAGTAATAAGAATATTTTTTATACATTTTTGAACGCAATTCATATATAACTCTCCTGTATAATCTTCTGTCAAATATTATCATATCCATAATTAAGATACAGCTAAATGTCGAATTTGTAAAACACTTTCCGGCTTTATTGACACTCTACTCTAAAGCGTTTAAAATGTAAGCAATAATGTTAGGGGATTGGAGAAATTATGATTGGAAGTAATTATCATTTTGGATTTATCGGTCTTGGACTTATAGGCGGCTCAATAGCACGGGCACTTAAGAATGTTTATCCCGACTGCACAATTACGGCATTCAGCAGAACTCTTGCTCCACTTGAGCTTGCAAAGTCTGATGGCAATGTTGACAATATCACCACTTCAATAGATGCAGATTCTTTCGGAAGCTGCGATTATATATTTTTATGTACTCCGGTACAGTACATTTCTTCATATTTTGTGAAGCTCAAAGATATTATTAATCCGTCATGCACGGTTACTGATGTAGGAAGTGTCAAGGGATATGTGTATGATGCTGCCGTATCGGCAGGTCTTGAAAGCAATTATATAGGCGGGCATCCCATGGCAGGATCTGAGAAGACCGGATACGCCAATTCCTCCGCAATTCTCCTTGAGAATGCATACTATATAATTACGCCGACTCCTCTTACCAGACAGGAGGTTCTTGATGAATATGTTGCAATCGTGCGTTCAATAGGTTCAATTCCAATAGTCATGGACTGCTGGACACATGACCACAGCGTTGCAGGTATAAGCCATCTGCCTCATCTTATTGCAGGCAGTCTCGTTAATCTTGTACACGACTGTGATTCCGGTGATGGTCTCATGAAGCGTCTTGCAGCCGGTGGTTTTAAGGACATAACAAGAATTGCTTCATCTTCACCTGAGATGTGGGAACAGATATGCATGACTAACACGTCTGCAATACTTGAACTTCTTGACGCATAAATAAATTCCCACAAAGACATCCGCAACAAACAAGAAGAACACAATGAGGGATACATCTATAAC
>CAMBEF010000265.1 GCA_945865495.1 uncultured Bacteroides sp.
GTAATTAATACCGCAGACATATCTCGTATTGAGGTCGGTATCAGCAATCTCAAACTTTCCGTCAGCAGATATTACAATATCTGAGAATTCAAATATAAAGTAGGCGTCAAGTGTTGATGCTCCATTGGATATATTGGATTTAAATACCAAATCCATGTAATTGGCATGTGTAACATCATGATTATCCAGTCTGTATAAGAATCTGGCATCCACAAGTTCAGTACTGTTGACCCATTCATTATTATACTGGAACAGATACGAGCTGTCTTTAGACGCTTTATAAAGCATACGGACTGTGAGGTCTTCCGTCTCTGTCTGTATAGTATCTTTGCATTCACCGATAATATTATCAATCACATTCATATCCAATGCCTGTACAGAATCCGCATAACATGCAACCCTGTCTACATGGAACTGTTTCTGGCTTCCGGCTATTGATATCCCCTGTTCTGCAAGCTCTGCAGCAGACGCTTCACATGTCACGGTTATGACATCTCCGGCTTTTATTCCTGTAGCTTTATCCAGAGTAAACGCAATATTCTTAAGCCTGTCATCCTGCCATTTGTTGATGACGTTAGCATATGCATCCGGGCTTATCCCCGCAACAACCACTTCAACATTGGCAAATATATCAATTACGCTTCCATCCCCAAGTCCGCTTACCTCAGCAACATACTCCGCTCCGGCAACACGGCATCCTATCTTGTCTGCAAGCGATCTGTCATAGAGGACGCTTATTGTCACCTTATCACCGTTAGAAAGCTTATCAGCTGCATCAACATTGACACTAACACCATCGACAAACGTGTCAATATTGCGGATAATGACTGCATTTTTCTCATTACCGGCAAGTCTGTCATAAAGTTTCTTAGTGTCGACTGAGCAGCTGACGGTTCCGGCACCGTCAGCTCCGCTAAAACTTACATTAACATAATCTGACATCTTAATCTGTCCGCGGCCCCTGTCCATAAATACAAGAAGAAGCACAGCCGTTATGGCAATGAGGACTCCTATCGTAAGCAGAAGTCCCTTTGCATTTATATTTTTATGTTCTTTTTTACCATCCATATTGATTAAGATTATAGCAAAAATGCAGCCGCCACGCAAGGTAACGACTGCATCTGCTGATTACGATTGTTTTAAATATCTGTAACAGAAATATGTATTATTTATTAAAGACGTACGCTGCCCGGCTTGCCATTAACAACATAATAAGCAACATTCTCTTCCGGCTTAACATAGATATCCAGTGACTTGAATGTCTTCTTACCTGTATCAGCTGCTGCAGCTTCCTTAACCTTAGCAACTATATCATCAGCATTATATTCACGTCCGGCATACTGCAGGAACATGTTAATCTTCTTGTCTGCTGCCTTAGCCGTTGCGTCTGAAGTCTTCTTAGCCACTGTTGCCTTAGCTGTCTTTACTGCCTTCTTAACTTCGGCCTTAGCTGCTGTCTTAGCTGTTCTGG
Organism: uncultured Bacteroides sp.; assembly: GCA_945865495.1. Taxonomy (GTDB): domain Bacteria; phylum Bacillota; class Clostridia; order Lachnospirales; family Lachnospiraceae; genus Bacteroides_F. The sequence continues at coordinate 1,472 of CAMBEF010000265.1, forward strand.
CCTTCTTTGGAGCTTCCTTGGCTGCAGCCTTAACTACTTCAGCTTCCTTAACTGCTTCTGCCTTAGTCTCCTTAACTGCATTCACAACAGATGCCTTAACTGAGCTGACAGCCTCTTTAGCTGTCTCTGTCTTGGTTTCAGCCGGCTTAACTGCCTTAGTCTCTGTCTTAGCTGTCTTCGCTTCTGCCTTTGTATTAACTGCCTTAGTTGTCTTACTTTCCATTAATAACCACCATTCCTTTTTGAATTATTCATACTGTTTGTATACAAGTTCTAATCAATTGGTATTATATACCATAAAAACTTTAATAGCAAATTAAATTTCACTAAACTGCCACTAAACCGGCGCTTTAAAGGCAAAGTCCTCTTTCATTTTTTCAAGAGCTCTTTTTTCTATTCTGCTTACATAGCTTCTGCTGATATTCATTTTCTGCGCGATTTCGCGCTGTGTAATCTCCTGTGTCCCGTATAGGCCATATCTCATAATTATAATCTCCCGCTCTCTGTCTGTAAGTTTTTTTTCAACTGCACTATACAGTTTCTTTACATCCTGTCTAAGCTCGTAATCCTCAACAACCGTATCTTCACTTGTTCCTATTATTTCTATAAGATTTATCTCATTGCCTTCTTTGTCCTTACCTACCGGCTCATATATTGAAATCTCCCGGCTTTTTCGCCGGTCGCTTCTTAGCAGCATAAGAAGTTCATTATCAATGCATTTGGCAGCATATGTTGCTAGTCTGATACTTTTGTTCATGTCAAATGTATTAACGGCCTTTATCAGCCCTATCGTTCCTACCGACAGGAGATCTTCTGTATCGCGGTCTGCACAGGCATATTTTTTTACTATGTGTGCAACGAGCCGCATATTCTTTTCAATAAGTTTATTTCTGGCCTCCAGGTCACCTTCCCTGCATTTTTTCAGATATATCTTCTCTTCTTCGCTAGATAACGGCTTATCAAAAATTTTCAAAAGAAAGGCACCCCACCACATCCATTAATATATAATATGTGGTAAAGTGCCGTAAGTTGCTTTTCCGATTCAGAGTTTGTTAAGAGTGCTTAGTCATGTCTTCTTATGATATCGTATCTGTCAAGCTTTGTTCCAAGATTAATCCAAAGCTTCTGCTTAGGATGAGGTGCACTTTCCATCGCATTGCCTTCATCATCCTTAATCTCAATAACACTGCATTCAACATTAGTGCCATCCGGTTTCATGACCTCTATTGTCTCTCCTACGGAGAACTTGTTGCGCTGTTCAACAGAATACATTCCATCCCCGATACAGTCACCGACTATTCCGAGATATGTGTATTCGTGCTCATATGTATTGCTGTCATAAATCTGCGTA
>CAMBEF010000266.1 GCA_945865495.1 uncultured Bacteroides sp.
AAAGCCTGTGGGATATAGCATGTGACGTTGCTGTTGAATCAATTATAGATTCGCTTTCATTAAAATGTGTTATGCAGGTCATGCCATTGCAGCGAGAGGAGGCATACAGAAAGCTTAATGAAAATATAACGCTTCTTAGCGCAAACAACGTGTATGAATACCTGAACGGACTTGACAAGGGCGAACAGGCTGTGTGGGAAGCGGCAGGGACATTTACCGTTGATGATCACAAATACTGGTATTCGCATAATAATGACAGTGACGAAAAGCGTGATACCGGCGATAATAAGCAGGATAACCGCGATGAACGTGACAATACTGACGATACTCACGATACTCACGATAATGGTAGTGATGATAATTCGGACAGGAATGGCAGCGTGCAACGGCTGACAAGGGAAATGTGCCGCCAGATGAAGATTCGCTGGGATAAAGCGGCAAGACAGGCGGGCAGTGAGATGGAAGGACTTATGGCATCAGCGGGAACCGGAATGGCGGGGATAATTAAGGCGCTCAAGCCGGGAGCTGTAAATAAGCAGTCATACAGGGATTTTCTCCGCAAATTTGCATCGGCAAAAGAACAGATGCATATAGATATGGATGCATTTGATTATGGCTTTTATAATTACGGACTGATGATGTACGACAATATGCCGCTTATAGAAGAGCTTGAATACAGGGAAGAGCTGCGGATTGAAGAATTTGTAATCGTAATAGATACATCAGGCTCATGCTCAGGGCGTATAGTCCAGAGATTCCTTGATGAGACATTTGAGGTGCTTATGACAGAGGGAATATTTGCAGACCGGACAAGGCTTCATATAATCCAATGTGATAACAGGATTCAGTCGGATGCGGTTATTAATAACAGGAATGACATGGAGAGGTTTAAAGATAATTTTGAGGTGAAGGGCTTCGGCGGAACAGATTTCAGACCCGCATTTGAATATGTTGCAGACCTTATTGCTTCAAAGGAGATTAATAATCTTCAGGGAATGCTGTATTTTACTGATGGGCACGGAATATATCCAAAGGCACGTCCGGCATACAAGACGGCATTCGTATTTCCGGGAGAGGATGATGCGCGTCCGGCAGTTCCGGCGTGGGCAATAAAGGTTGAACTGTAAAAGTGATTTAATGTTGAGATTGGAGCAGCTATGAACATAAAGAGAGCTAAGGAAGAGATTGTTAACACTGTAAAAGCGTATTTGCAGAAGGATGAAGAGGGGCAGTATCTGATACCTGCGATAAGGCAGCGTCCGGTTCTTCTGATAGGAGCACCAGGAATCGGCAAAACTGCAATTATGGAGCAGGCTGCAAGAGAATGTAATATCGGACTTGTGGCATATACGATGACACATCATACAAGGCAGAGTGCTATGGGACTTCCGTTTATCAGTAAGAAAACGTATGGCGGAGAGGAAAAGTCTGTAACGGAATATACAATGAGTGAGATTATTGCCGCCGTATATGACAGGATGGAGAGCACCGGACTTAAGGAAGGTATTCTCTTTATTGATGAGATTAACTGTGTGTCGGAAACTCTTGCGCCGGTTATGCTTCAGTTCCTTCAGGGAAAGTCATTTGGCAATGCAAAGGTTCCTGCCGGCTGGATAATAGTTGCGGCAGGCAACCCTGCGGAATATAACCGCTCAGTGCGTGAATTCGATGTTGTTACGCTTGACCGCGTGAAGATGATCAATGTTGAGCCCGACTATGATGTGTGGCGTGAATATGCACGTATGCAGGGGATACACGGAGCAATCGTATCTTATCTGGATGCAAGAAGAGATAATTTTTACAAGATAGAGACAACTGTTGACGGCAAGCATTTTGTCACAGGCAGAGGCTGGGAGGATCTGTCATGTCTGCTTTATGCATATGAGAGGCTCGGGCTTTCGGTTGATAAGGAGATAGTTGGGGAGTACATATGCGACCCGGCAACAGCAACAGACTTTGCCAACTATCTCGAGCTTTATTATGTATACGAAAAGACATATAACATGGAAAGCATATTTGCAGGAAATGTTGACCCTATGCTCAACAAGAGACTTTCAGAGGCTCCGTTCGATGAAAAGGTAAGTGTTATAAGCATACTGCTCGGACGGCTTTCGAGAGGCTTCAGGGATTATGCAATCCTTGAAAATGCAGTTGATAATATTTTTGATGCGCTTAAGACATTCAGGAAAAATATGCAGACTGCCGGAAAACCGCCTATCAGTGTATTTGCAGATATAATACAGTCAGTTAATGATACTTATATACGAAAGAAGGAGGCGGGACTGTATGCTTCTGATGATGATAAGAGTATGATTAAGACGATAAATGTTCTTGAGGACATGTCGCGAAAGCTTGCCGGGGACGGAACTGCGGATACCGGCAGTGCGTTTGAGCTTGTGAGGACAGAGTTTGAGCAGCTTAACGGACAGCGTGAGCAGATGTGTGACAGAGTAAGTGCAGAGCTTAATAATACATATGCATTTGTGGAAAATGCATTCGGAGAAAGTCCACAGCTTGTCCTGTTTACAACTGAGCTGGCAGCAGGCTTTCATAGCATGCATTTTATCGAAGAGAATGGCTGTGAGGCCTTCTACAGGAATAATAAGGGACTTATCAGGGCCGAATAGGGTATTTTGCAACTAAGGAATTATTAAAAATTTTTAAATTATTCAAAAAGGTATTGACCTGTAGTTAACTCCATTATGTATGATGTGTTTGTGCACAAAAAAAGATATCGTAAATCAGATCATAATGAATGGAGGACTAGTGTGAAAAATACAGATTGATATCTGATTTTTCACACAGCTATTTGTGCCGCA
>CAMBEF010000267.1 GCA_945865495.1 uncultured Bacteroides sp.
CTCAACAAAGGCAAGATAATGATGATTGGCCGCCCCAAGAAGGTCTGTGATGCATACAGCCGCATGAATGTTCCGGGTGCCATAAAGACAAGATCTGTCCGTAAAAGTGACAGCAGCAAAACTGCACAGAATGCAGCAAAGACAAATGTCCAAAAAGGAACGCAGGTCAGGGACAATCAGGAAAACAATGTACGTAAGCTTGGCTTTATTAAAAAAGGCAATGATTTTATACTTGTCAGAAACGGCATTCCCGATCTGAAATTCACCGGACTCTTTAACATATACGAGGCATGGTGGTATGTGGTGGACGGCAAGCTTAACCTTGAATATACAGGTCTTGTATATAATGCCGGATTTTACTGGTATGTGTCACGTGGTAAGATTGACGTCACATTTTCAGGCAAAGTAATGCATGAGGGCAGGGAATATATTGTAAAGCTTGGAAAGGCTCTGGGATGATTGCAAAGATTAGAATATCTGTGTACAACATTTTAGTTAACAGAAAAATCGGAATATGTAAACGCTACCATAAATTTCATGATAAAGCCCATGGAGTAAAAAAAATACTCTCATGGCTTTATCTTATTTATCTTAATTTCTGCTATTATATATTATTCTGTCATTTTCTCGGAGATGACATACAATGTGCTGCATATGAGAAGAAAAAACTTCTGATTGACAAAAGTGAATCCGAGGCTGCCTTTGATAGGATAATACCTGCCGACAGACTGATTGAGAAGCTTTCGGCTTATGATATTGTGTCTTTTGATATATTTGACACATTAATATTCAGGCCATTTTCTGCTCCATCAGACCTGTTTTATCTGTTAGGCTGTCAGACACAGATGCTTGATTTTAAAAATATAAGAATAGCCATGGAATCATCTGCGCGATACAGAATGTATAAAAACTCCGGCACATATGAAGTTTCAATATTTGATATATGGAAAGAGATTGAGGAACAGACAGGCCTTTCTTCATCATACTGGAAAGAAGAATTAGGCCTTGAGAAAGAATACTGCTTTGCAAACCCATACATGCAGAAGGTCTACAATTCCCTGATTGAAAAAGGCATAAAAGTTATTATAACATCTGATATGTATATTCCGTCCTCATACATGGAAGATCTTCTTAAGTCATGTGGCTATACCGGCTACGACAGACTTTTTGTATCATGTGACCTGAAAAAGAGTAAGGCTGACGGACAATTATATACACACATAAGATCACTTTATCCCGATTCCTCATTAATACACGTCGGAGACAACTACAAAAGTGATTATATAATGGCACATAAGAATGGCTTTGATACATTTTATTATCCCAATGTTAACGGTTCCGGCGAACGCTACAGAGCTTATGATATGTCTCCTGTAATCGGCGGAGCATACAGAGGGCTTGTTAATACCCATCTGTATAACGGAGTTCTTCAGTTCTCCCGTGAATACGAATATGGATTTATATATGGCGGATTATTTGTGACAGGTTATTGCAATTTCATACACAATTACGCCGCTCATCACAGCATCGACAAAGTTCTCTTTCTTTCAAGAGACGGAGATATATTGAAGCGTGCATATGATATAATGTTTCCCGGCAATTCTTCTGTATATGTGCACTGGTCAAGGAAAGCAGCGACAAAGCTCACAGCAGGAATCAACCGCTATGATTACATCCGCAGATTTTTGTACCATAAAGTCAATCAGAATATTCCTCTAAGCGACATATTTGCATCCATGTCACTTAGCAAAGATTTAACCGGTACATTTAACCTGAATACTGATGAATGCCTTACCAATGCCAATGTAGAAGCTGTCAGGCATATTCTTCTTGACAACTGGGATGCTGTCGTTGCTGAATACAAAACAGAAAGTAAAGCTGCCTCCCAATATTATAAAAATATTGTCAAAGGCTGCCGAAAAGTATGTGCTGTGGATATAGGATGGGCCGGAAGCGGTGCGGTTGCACTTAATAATCTTTTCAATAAAGAATGGGGCATTGATTGTGATGTAACCGGGATAATTGCGGGAACCAACACACTTTATAATACTGATGCAGATGCAGGAGAGCCGCTACTTCAGTCCAAAAGACTTGTGTCTTACATGTATTCCGCTTCATTCAACCGTGACCTTATCAAAAAGCATAACCCAAATTGCGGTTACAATCAATTCTGGGAGCTTCTGCTTGCTTCTACCGACAGACAGTGTACCGGATTCGGCTTTGACTCTGATAATAATGCCGTACCCCTCTTTGGCAGATGCGACATTAATCAGGACGGCATACTAATGATACAGAATGGAATAATCGACTTTGTAAAACTATACGGCAATCATTTTGGAAATAGTTTTTTCTACAATATATCAGGACGTGATGCATACGCACCTATGCTGGCTGCAGCATCAGATAATGCGAAATATCTTCGCAGCATTTACAGCAATTTTAATGTTGAAGCCAATGTAATATGATTGAAGCAGCTGCCAATGAGCAGGAAAGGAGTGTACAATCTGATATGAATTTATATATGATCGTCAAGCGTATATTTGATATTGTAATATCTGTATCTGCTCTGATTTTTCTGGCTCCGGTATTTGCAGTAATTGCAGTTTTAATATATCATGAAGATCATGGAAAGATATTCTATACATCCAACAGAGTCGGATTAAATGGCAGGATATTCAGAATCTACAAATTCAGAAGCATGAAGATGAATGCTGACAATCTGGAAGATACTCTTAATGAGAACGAGATAGAGCAGTACTTTAAAGAATTTAAGATTGTTAATGACCCAAGGATAACACGCATTG
>CAMBEF010000268.1 GCA_945865495.1 uncultured Bacteroides sp.
AAGGGTGTTGGTACTGCAATTCTCGGAGAAGATGCAGAACACTTTTACAACACAAATATCTGATATAATAGCCATGCGATGCATGACAGAACGGAGATGACAGATGAATACACAGGAAATAATCACAACAGCAGAGGAACACCTTTTCCATACATATAACAGGTATCAGATTTCTCTCGACAGAGGCGAGGGAGTGCATCTGTATGATGCTGATGGTAAGGAATATGTTGATTTTGGTGCCGGAATAGCAGTATTTGCTCTTGGATATAATAATAAGGAATATAACGATGCACTTAAGGCACAGATAGACAAGCTTATCCACACATCAAACTATTTCTATAACGAGCCGGCAGCTAAGGCGGCTAAGGCTATAACCGAAGTATCGGGAATGGACAGGGTATTCTTCACAAACAGCGGTACTGAGGCAATTGAAGGTGCAATTAAGCTCGCTAAGAAGTATGCATATCTCAAGGATGGCTCAACAGACCATGAGATTATTGCAATGCAGCATTCATTCCACGGAAGAAGTATGGGCGCTCTTGCCGTAACAGGCAACAGGCATTATCAGGAAGCATTCGGACCGATGATTCCGGGAATAAAGTTTGCGCAGTACAATAACCTTGCCAGCGTTGAAGAACTCGTTAATGATAAGACATGTGCAATCATCTTTGAGACAGTTCAGGGTGAGGGCGGTATATATCCTGCAAAGCCTGAATTTATTAAGGGTGTAAGAAAGCTCTGCGATGAGAAGGGAATACTGCTTATCCTTGATGAGATTCAGTGTGGTATGGGACGTACAGGTACAATGTTTGCATATGAGCAGTATGGCGTTAAGCCGGATATCCTTACGGTTGCCAAGGCTCTTGGCTGTGGTGTGCCTGTAGGCGCATTCCTTGCCAGGGAAGAGGTTGCCAAGGCGCTTGTTCCGGGTGACCACGGAACTACATACGGAGGCAATCCGCTGGCATGTGCCGCAGCAGTTAAGGTCCTTGAGCTTTTCAAGAAGCAGAATGTGCTCGATAATGTTAAGAAGGTATCAGCTTATCTTGAGAAAAAGCTTGATGAGATAGCTGCTGAATATGATTATGTTGTTGAGAGGCGGGGACTTGGACTTATGCAGGGCCTTGAGATTAATACGGATGTTAAGGATCTCAAGAAGGTAATTGCAGCATGTCTTGATAATGGTCTGATTCTCTTTACGGCAGGAACTAATGTAATACGTTTTGTTCCACCACTTGTAATATCAGAGGCTGATGTTGACGAGATGATAGCAAAGCTTAAGAAAGCATTAGCATAAATGTAATGAGGATTTGTATGATTTTAAAAAAATATTTTAAGAAATTCGCAGCATTGGGACTTGCAGTCTCAATGCTTGCTTCGGTTACGGCATGCTCAGGTAACACTGATAAGACAACACCTGAGGTTGAACTGGAAGAGGATGTTAATGTTAATCTCTGGTACTCAGATGACAAGTATACAGGTTATTTTGAGGAGTGTGCCAGGAGGTATCATGAGTCCAATACACATGTTACGGTTACACTTAACCGTGTTGATGATGAGAATTACCTGGAGGATGTATATAATTCATGTATAAAGTCAGATGATGGTGCGGACATATTCATGATGTCATCGGATGACGTGCAGAAAGCCTATCTGATGGGACTTATGAGTGCCAATACTCTGTACCCTGAGACATTTAATGAAGATGTATACGGCAGGGCGGCGATAGCAGCTTCAACATACAGTGGCAGGCTTCTTGGATATCCGCTGACATTTGAGACAAGCGTTATGGTATATAACAAAAAGTTTGCAACGCCATTTAAGACATTTGAGGAGATAACAGGCTTCAGTGATAATTTCCAGCATACGGACGAGAATGAAGCCGTAACACAGATTATCGGATGGGATGTGTCGGATGTAAGTCTTAATTATGCATTCCTTGGTGAATATATGAATGTCGGAGGCGATAATGCTGATGATGTTACAAAGACATATCTTCAGGATGACAACATTAAAGCAGCAGCGCAGGCATATCTTCAGTTCAAGGATTCTTACGGAATTGTAAGAGACAACCCTAAGTACAGTGATTATATCAGGAAGTTTACGGAAGGGTCACTTCTTTATACAATTGTCAATACAAGTGATCTTTCATCGATAGCTGCATCAGGAATTGATTACGGAATTATGCAGATTCCTGATTATAATTCTACACTTAAGACAAGAGCAATGTCTAAGACATATATGCTTGCGGTTACGCCATATGCGTCTAATTCAAGAATTGCGGCAAGTGTTGCCAGGATGTTTACATACGATTATGCAGATGAGCTTATCAGCCTGTCATCTATGCCGGCGGCAAGAGGTGACATACCTGACCACCCTGAACAGTATAATGCACTGCATTCTGTGTATGCGGGTACAGCTCTTAAGGCAAGATACATGGAAGCAGGCGACTATTATCTCAAGCTTGAGATAATGCTTCATCAGATATGGGACAAGACGGCATCGGTTGGTGACGCATATATACAGTTCAAAGATTATGTGACTACAACAATGAATCTTACCAATAAGACGCAGACAGCAAAGTAGCGTATGAATGAATAAAACCTGTCATGGCGGGCATCCTTAATGTATAAATTAAAGTTTATACCGGGAGGCGGCTATGACAGGTTTTTTGATTGCAATGATATCAGGTGCGCTCATGAGTATTCAGGGCGTTTTTAATACGGATGTTACTAAGAGCAGCAGCATATGGGTTGCGGCGGGCT
>CAMBEF010000269.1 GCA_945865495.1 uncultured Bacteroides sp.
AGGAAAGGGGCATACACATTGAATATTCACTTAAGAAGAAGATATTTAAAAATGGTGTCATCAAGGTGAAAAATTATGTACCCGAAGCAGTTGGAGAGGAAAAGCTTGCATTTGACCACGCACAGATAATTCTTGAGGGTCTGATGCGTCTTAGAAATAAGGCAGAGTATTCGGATGTTGTATTCAATCTTATGGCTAAGGAGTTCACGCTTCCGGATCTTCAGAGGGTATATGAGATTATTCTCGGAAAGAAGCTGTATAAGGCTAATTTCAGGGATAAGATAGTTGATAAGGTAATGCTCCTTGATAAGAAGGGTATTTCAATTACAGGGAGAAAGTCATCGGCTTTGTACAGATATAATGGAGGATTAGTATGAGATTAAATCAGATTATTGTAAGTCTTTTAGAGACAGATATGTATAAGTTCAGCATGGGTCAGGCTATTTATCATCAGTTCAGTGATTATAAGACAACATGGTCATTCAAGTGCCGCAATGAGGATGTGCATTTTACGGATGAGATGGTTGATGAGATAAGGGAGCAGATTAAGGCGTACTGCTCACTCAGATTTACGGAGGAGGAGCTTGAGTACCTTAATAATGTAAAATGGATTAAGGGAAGCTATATTGATTTCCTCAGATTATGGCAGCCGAGATTTGAGGATTTTGAGATTACAACAGACGCTGAGTGCGGACTTGCAATTGAGACTAAGGGTACATGGCTTAATACATCAATGTATGAGATACCTACACTTGCGATTGTAAATGAAGTATATTTCAGAATGCAGTATAATTATGACGAGCTGTTTGAAAGCTTTAAGAAGAGACTTGATGACAAAGTTAATAAGCTTTTCAGTGGTGAGTATAATCTAGGTTCCTTCAGCGAATTCGGTCTCAGAAGAAGACTTTCAGCGGAAGCACAGGAGCTTGCAATACAGAAGCTTAGCAGTGTGAAGTATCCTGCATCTGCATTTGTAGGAACATCCAATGTATATCTTGCTAAAAAGTTCAATCTTACTCCTGTTGGAACAATGGCACATGAGTGGATTATGTGCGTTGGACAGGGCAACCACAAGCATAACCCGGCATATTCTAACTGGTATGCGCTTGATGCATGGGTAAGAGAGTATGGAGTGCTCAATGGTATAGCACTTACCGATGCAATCACAACAGACTGCTTCCTTAAGGACTTCCAGCTTACATATGCAACCCTGTTCTCAGGAGTAAGACATGACAGCGGAGACCCATATGAGTGGGGAGATAAGATGATTGAGCATTATAAGAGCCTTGGAATAGACCACAAAAGCAAGACACTGTTATTTAGTGACAGCCTTGATTTTGAGAGAGCTGATAAGCTTAATTCATACTTTAAGGACAGAGCCAAGGTTGCATTTGGAATAGGAACATATATTGCAAATGATACTGACGTGCCGGCACTTAACATTGTCATGAAGACAACCGCATGCAACGGTATGGATGTTGCCAAGATATCTGATACAACAGGCAAGGGAATGTGCAAGAATCCGGAGTACATCCATTACCTTCAGAGATGCATAGACTGGAGAATGCAGTACGGCAGATAAAAAACAAAAAATGGTATTGTTTATTTGGATTGACCGTGGTACAATAACGCAAGAATATTGAAAAAGCGATGACAGAAAGAGTAGTGTACCGGAACCATTCAGAGAGGGCAGCATATGGTGTAAGCTGCTTATGGAGATTGTACATGAAGACCATTCTCGAGCTGTGCGTAGAAGGAATCAGGGCATGAGCGATTTTGAAGCGTTACCGTGTAGCTGCGTTATAAGCCAAGAGTGAAATATAAGGTGGAACCGTGTGCAAGCACCCTTAGATAGATTAGGTTAAGCAAGTCTTAGCCGGTATATCTGAGGGTGCTTTTTTCAATATGAATATTATTATTAACATATAAAGGAGAAGAACAATGGTTAATTTTAAGGAAGATGAGAATCTTAACACACTCAATCATTCATGTGCTCATCTTATGGCACAGGCTATTAAGCATCTCTACCCACAGGCTAAGTTCTGGGTTGGCCCTGTAGTTGCGGAAGGTTTTTATTATGATGTCGATCTCGGTGATGATGTAATAAGGGATGAAGACATTGCAGCAATTGAAAAAGAGATGAAGAAGATTGCCAAGACAGGCAAGAAGATTATCAGAAAAGAGATTTCTAAGGAAGAAGCCCTTGAGATGTTCAAGGATGACGAATATAAGATTGACCTGATTAATAATCTTGAGGATGGGACTATCACTTGCTACGAGCAGGGAGATTTTACAGACCTCTGCCGCGGACCTCATGTTGACAATGTAAAGCTTTGCCGTAACTTTAAGCTTATAAGACATTCGGGCGCTTACTGGAAGGGTGACAGCAACAATAAGGTTCTTCAGAGAATCTACGGCGTATGTTTCCCAACACCGGAAGAGCTTGAGGCACATCTTCAGCTCCTTGAGGAGGCTAAAGAGAGAGACCACAGAAAGATTGGTAAGGACATGGGACTTTTCATGGTAGATGACCTTATCGGACGCGGCCTTCCAATGTTCCTTCCAAAGGGCTATGTAATATGGCAGGAGCTTGAGAATTACATTAAGGACAAGGAAAGAAAGCTTGGATACCTTCACGTTATGACACCGTGTATCGGTACAGTTAACCTTTACAAGACATCAGGACACTGGGATCACTACAAGGAGAATATGTTCCCTGCAATGGATGTTGACGGTGAGTCATTTGTATTAAG
>CAMBEF010000270.1 GCA_945865495.1 uncultured Bacteroides sp.
TGATGAGCCGTCAGCATCAAAGTTCATATAGAACAGATTAATTGAGTCACCCTTTGTTACAGTAACCTCTCCGGCCTTAACTTCAACTGTAGCAATTCCATCTGAACCACATGTATACTTATCTCCGTTAACTTTGACTGTCTTGCCTGATACAGCAGTTGAACCGCCGAATACAAGGACAAGCTTTCCGTCTGAAGGAGCTGTGAATGTAATGCTTGTCTTGGATTCCATCTTAAGTGCTGTTGTAAGGGTAAGTCCCGCGTATGTCACGCTTCCCTTGCTTGTTGTGGTTGAACCTGAGATTGTGTATACAGAACTTGTTGTTCCGTTTGTTGTAAAGTTGTGTGCATAGTCACCGCCTACATCAGGAGTTGCCTGTGAACCCTTTACAGGAATAACCTGGGTATCCTCATATCCGCATACAGTACACTTGCGGACCTTAAGTCCTGTCTCTGTCTCTGTAGCCTCCTTTGTAACTGTCCATGCACCATATGTGTGGTCAAGCTTGGCAATTGTTTCTGTCTTAGTGTCTCCACATGAACACTTGTAAATCTTACTTCCTTCAGAAGTACATGTAGCAGCAATTGTCTCTGCAAGCTCATACTTGTGATAATGAGCGTTAGGGTCACTTGATGTAATCTCAAGTGAATCGATTGTTACCTGCTTGAATGTTCCTGTCTCCATTGTCTTGCCGTCACCCGGCTGGAAGTTGTATGGCTGAATTATATATGTTCCGGCAGGAAGATTCCTTGCTGTACCACTTGCAACGAGGAAGCATTCTCCTGCTTCATTAACCAAAGCTCCTGTTCCTGCAAGTGAATCATCTGCATACTTAACTGTTATATCTACTGTACCGCCGACAGTGAATGCATATACGGTCTTGTTAATCTTGCCAGGTGTTAATGTTGAAGGTAATGTAGTTACATCAACAGGTGTAACACCACTTGGTACATATGATATGGAAGACATTGAAACGTCTGCGGCAGCTACAGGATTTTCCTTAAGCACACCTGTCTTGGATGCGATAGTCTTATGTGCTTCTGTAATGCTTGTCTGTAACTCATAATCGCCTGTAGGGATATATGAAAGTGATGAATCAGTATCAAACTTGCTGTAGTCGATTCCCTTTGCTGCAAACTTACAGTTATTGGCAACTGCGTCTGTCTTATTCTCTACTACTGTTCCTCCCATCTCATTGATGCAGCTTGAGAATGAGTCATTGTAGCTCTTAATTGCACCTGAATCTATTCTCTGTGGATTCTTGCACATATAGAACAGGTTATACTCTGAGAAAATGTACGCATTGGCTCTTACATTCATTGCATAGTCTGTCTGTCCTTCATATATGTTGTTATACATATGGACATTGGCATTACGCGTAAGAGGTCCCCTTGCCTTACATAACTTCCAGTAATTGTGGTGGTATGTAAGGTTATACTGAAGGCTTGAGTCTGCTGAACCTACAAGGTTTGTCTTGTGGCAGCCTTCAAAGTAGTTATAGCTGCATGTAAAATACTGGCCTCTCTTGAAGTCAACAGAACCATCACCTTCTGACTTGTCTGATTCTGCCGGGTTTGATATGCTCGGGCAGTAATACTCGTTGTTATGTATCCAGCAGCGCTCAACGCTGGCTGAAAGCTCTGAATTGACATTGGCTGATACCTGAACCCCCTCCATGCCGATTGCATCCTCAGGTGTGTTGATGAACTTGAGATTACGGACCTCAAAGCTCTTGCCAAGATCAGGCTGGGCACTCTCTGCCATGAAATGGAAGCCCCATCCGTCAATAGTTGCGTCAGTTCCGATACCCTCAAGAGTGATATCCTTGCCTGACTTAATACGTGCCATATGTCCGTTATCACCTACAGAACCGCCGAAGTCATCTCCGTCATATGCTGTAAGTCCGTCAATAAGCCCTTTGCTGGCATCGAAAGATCCTCTCTTATAGAGACCGCTGTCGCTTACAGTACCGATAAATCGTACAACAAGCGGCACGTTATTCTCTGCAAGCTTCTGTATGATTCCCTGGTTTGTGTTGGCCTTTGCATAAATCGTCTTGTTGCCTGATGTCTTCTTGCACTCACCTTCGTGGCCTGCCTCACCGCATTCCTTACCGACCGAGTTAAGAATGTTGCCGATACCCTTGACAGTAATTCCACCGTAAGTTAATTCAACGCTGTTCTTATTGTCATCTGTTACATAAAGAACAATTGCATTGTCCTTAAGTGTACCGTCATCATTGTATGCACCTACACCTGCTGTGTAATTAAAATGTGCGTATCCTGAACGGTCCTGTGCATCAACACTGATGCCGCTCTCTGCGATAGTTCCACTCTTTGTTGTGACTGTGAGTGTATATGTACCCGGCTTGATTCCCGGGATATCAATACGCACTCCTCCATTCTTGTCTCTTACAAGATACTCAAGATCCTGTCCCGTAAGTGAACCGGAAGTTGTTCCACTGTAAGAAACACCTGTTACATCTGCATCCGTAATCCCGGATATCTGTGCATAGATTGTCTCGCTGAATCCACCCACATTTGTGAACTCTGCCGATGCTGCCTTAGCAGTAACCGGAGAGCCTACTGCAAACCCTGACACAGTAAGTGCTGTAGCAAGGAATGCAGCGAAGAACTTCTTAGCTCTCATGATTTTACCCTCTCCTTTATTTTTATTAATCTGTTACTTTACCGTTAACAATATTGTA
>CAMBEF010000271.1 GCA_945865495.1 uncultured Bacteroides sp.
CCGCAGAGCACTTGAATTCAGTCATATCCAATGCAACTTCATATGTTCTGGAATCGCCTTCGTTGGATAAAAGCTCTGATAAATTAATTAGCATATCTGCTCTCCACACACATTTTGTTATTATATACAAGATGTAGTGTTTTGTCAATAAAAATTATTTACTTTGTCAAATTACCACACCGAAAGCTGCATTATTACTTTACAAGAGCAAGTGTCTCTCTTGCAATTGCAAGCTCTTCGTTAGTTGGGATTACACAAAGCTTAACCTTAGAATCAGGTGTAGAGATGATTCCTTCAGTTCCGCAAGCCTTCTCACTTGCAGCCTCATCAAGCTTAACACCAAGGTATCCAAGGTACTTAGCTACCATCGGACGAAGCCATGCAGCATTCTCACCAACGCCTGCTGTAAATGTAATGGCATCAACACCATTCATTGCAGCTGTGTAAGCACCGATGTACTTAGCAACTCTGTAAGCATAAGCTTCAAGTGTAACCTTTGCAATCTCATTGCCCTCGTTAGCCGCTGCATTAAGATCTCTGAAATCGCTTGAGATGCCGCCTGACATACCAAGAACACCTGACTTCTTATTAAGGATATTAAGCATCTCGCTGATTGTAAGATTCTCATGGTTGCAAAGGAACTCAAGAATTGCAGGATCAAGGTCACCTGATCTTGTACCCATGATAAGTCCTTCAAGTGGTGTAAGGCCCATTGATGTATCTACACACTTGCCGCCGATTGAAGCAGAGATTGAAGCACCGTTGCCAAGATGGCATACGATAACCTTAGCTGTCTTAGGATCAAGGTTAGCAAACTTGATTGTCTCCTTAGAAACAAAGCTGTGGCTTGTTCCGTGGAAGCCGTATCTTCTTACGCCATACTTCTCATAGTACTCGCGTGGAATAGCATAAAGGTAAGCCTTAGGCTCCATTGTTCCGCCGAATGCTGTATCCCATACTGCTACGTTAGGCTTGCCAGGCATAGCTGCCTCAACAGCCTCGATACCGATAAGGTTAGCAGGGTTGTGAAGAGGTCCGAGGTCAAAGCACTCTCTTACGACCTTCTTAACATCCTCTGTTACGAGACATGACTCAATGTACTTCTCACCTGCGTGAAGTACTCTGTGTCCTACTGCTGCTATCTCATCTGTAGACTTGATAACGCCGTGCTCTGCATCCTGTAAAGCATCAAGTACAAGCTTAACAGCAATGTTGTGATCCTTCATAGGAGTCTCAACAACATACTTGTCCTTGCCGGTTGGCTTGTGAGTAAGAATAGATCCATCGATACCGATTCTCTCTACAAGACCCTTTGCAATTACGCTTTCATCATCCATGTTGATAAGCTGATACTTAAGTGATGAGCTTCCACAGTTTAATACTAAAATGTTCATTATTAAATTCTCCTTGATATAATATTAATATAATACTCTGGCTGTATCTTATGCATTCTGTGCCTGAACGGCTGTCATAGCTACTACACCAACGATATCTTCTGCAAAGCATCCTCTTGAAAGATCGTTAACCGGCATAGAAAGTCCCTGAAGAACAGGACC
The DNA here is from genome assembly GCA_945865495.1 of uncultured Bacteroides sp. Lineage (GTDB taxonomy): Bacteria > Bacillota > Clostridia > Lachnospirales > Lachnospiraceae > Bacteroides_F. Next base: position 1,557 of record CAMBEF010000271.1, read on the forward strand.
ATAAGCACCAGCCTTAGCAAGTCTCTGAACAAGCTTGTAACCGATGTTACCGGCCTCAAGGTTAGGGAATACAAGTGTATTAGCCTTACCTGCAACAGGGCTCTGTGGAGCCTTAAGAGCAGCAACCTCAGGAACTAAAGCAGCATCAAGCTGAAGCTCACCGTCAACAGTGATATCAGGATACTTCTCCTTAGCAATCTTAACAGCATCTGCAACCATAGTTACTCTGTCATGCTTTGCACTGCCATATGATGAGAAGCTGAGCATAGCAACCTTAGCATCCTTACCTACAAAGCTCTTGAATGAATCAGCTGAAAGCTTAGCAACCTCAGCAAGCTTCTCTGAATCATAGTCAGGGCTTACTGCACAGTCAGCAAATACGAACAGACCATTCTCACCGTACTCACAGTCCGGAACCTCCATAAGGAAGAATCCTGATACTGAGCTGATGCCCGGCTTTGTCTTAAGAAGCTGAAGTGCCGGACGAATTGTATTACCTGTTGAGTGACATGCACCTGATACAGCACCGTCAGCGTCTCCGCACTTGCACATAAGACATGCATAGTACATATAATCCTTCTCCATCTGCTCCTTAGCAAGCTCCGGAGTCATACCCTTCTTTGCTCTTAATTCTACAAACTTATCAATATATTTCTGCTTATTTGGATCATTGAAAGGATCAACGATTGTTGCACCTGAGATATCAAATCCCTCGCTGTTCTTAGCAATCTCTTCAGGAGTACCGATGATTATAAGATTAGCGATACCCTCCTTAAGAATCTTCTCAGCTGCCTCAAAAGTTCTTCTGTCCATAGACTCCGGTAAAACGATAGTCTTCTTGTCAGCCTTTGCTCTTTCCTTAATCGTGTCAATAAATGCCATGATCGTGATGCCTCCTTAAAAGTTATAATAATAGTAATAATACTGTCATTATAGTACAAAAAATTATTGTATACAAGCCATTATCCAAAAAAATACATTAATTTGCCTGCTAACTTTACCACTGACAAAACAATAAAAAACGTATCTTCCATACGAAGATACGCCTGTAATTCACACTCTGCATACAAAACAGCCTTATTCATATAATGCAAATGCGGATGGCGGGACTTGAACCCGCACGATGTCACCACCGGCAGATTTTGAG
>CAMBEF010000272.1 GCA_945865495.1 uncultured Bacteroides sp.
CCTCGTTAAGGCTCGAACGGAGTCTGAGAGCACGAATCGCAATAATAGGATCCTCAGATGGTCTGTTTATCTTCTTCTTTGTAGACATCTGTGTATCAAGAGCACTGAGCTGATTCTTATTCACTGCTATATTGGCAAGCGAATTATTAATCATCATTGTATTAGTTATTCTCATATGATTTTACACTCCTGTTCCATTAATAAGTCTGTCATATATCTCGTTCATAACTGACATCATCTTAGCGCTGAGATTGTATGCCTCCTGATACTTCATAAGGTCCATACCTTCCTCATCCTGGTCAACACCCATAACTGACAGTCTCTGATTCTGCACCGTCGTCTTGAGATTAGTAAAATTCTTATTGAACTGTGTGGCCTTGCTGGAGTCAATAGCCACATCGCCCATGATACTCTCAAGGAAATAACCGCCGGTACCATTGCCGTACATCTTCTTATCCCTGAGTTCCAGTATGCTCTCGACAAGGTCATTGTATGATTCACCCTTATTCTCATCCGTTGTCGTTGCAAGCTTAGACTGGTCAAGAACAAGTTCGTTATTAACAGTGATACTTGATGCGCTCATCGCTGAATCATCATACTTTGATACAAAAAGCGGAATTCCCTTTTCTCCGTTAATTGTTCTGGCATTAGGACCTGCAAGCACGTCATTAACAGCAGTTGTGAATATCTGTACAAATTCATTAAGCTTTGACTGGTAATAAGGAACGCCCTTAAAATTAGTATTGTTGACCGAAACTCCTTCTGTCTCAAGAACAGGATTGCCATTGGCATCTGTTGTCTGCTTTTCTATCTCGCCATTACATCCGTCTCTTGTCTCAATAAGTGCCTTAAGTGAACCGTTGAGAGTGCTGCTGTATTCACCAAAACTCATTCCGCTCTCCCATGTAATCTCATACAGACCATCCGCATCAGATGCATTACGCGGATTCTCCTTAGCCGTTACCATAAGCTTATTGGAATTGTTATTATCGACAAGCACCTGTCCGTTAACATATACCTTAAAGCAATTAGTATTCACACCGACCGGGGTCTCTGTTGTCTCTATATTAACAATCTGTGAAAGTTCATCAAGAAGGTTATTACGTGCATCACGAAGATCATTAGCAGTTCCGTGATTAGCCTCAATCTGGTTAATCTGCTTATTAAGGGATGCAATACTTGTCGAAATAGTATTAATCTTATCTACCCTGTTGCCAATCTCTTCATTCGTATCTTTCTGTACGTTCTTAAGATTACTTGAAAGAGTATTAAAATAATCTGCAAGGCTCTGCGCTTTATTGATAAATTCATTACGTACAGATTCCTCTGCCGGCTGTTCCTGAAGCTGTATGGCTGACTGGAAGAAATCCGCATAAGCCTTGGTAAATCCCTCAAGTGTATACTCATTGAGATAATCCTCAAGCTGCGTCATATATGTCTCCATTGTGCTGTAATATCCGTAATTAGTCTCATTACTGCGATACTTAACATCATAATAACTGTCGCGCACCTGCTGTATGCTGTTGACAATTACGCCAGAACCTGCCGTTCCGTATTTGGCGTATGTACGAAGCGCATTATCCGCGCTTACATTAGTCTGCTGACGTGAATATCCCTTTGTATTGACATTTGATATATTATGTCCCGTTGTATTAATCGATACGCTTGCTGCCTGCAATCCCGTATAAGCTATATTCAATCCAAAAAATGTTGATGGCATCTTCTCACCTTCCTCTTAATAAAAATGAATACAAAGGCAGCACAAATGCTTTGTCAGCATCCATACTGCCATAAACCCATCCTTGTCTTTACTAACTTCCAAGTCGCGTTACAATGTGCTCAAGCATCTGGTCAACAACATTGATGTATCTTGATGCTGCATTATACGCCTGCTGGTACTTAATCATATTCTGAAGCTCCTCTTCAGAAGATACACCCTCAGTCATCATTCGCTGTGAATCATATCCGTCAGCCATTGATGTCTGCGTATTAACCATTCCATTAAGCACTTCACCCGTAGTTGCCACATTAGAAACCACGCTGTCGTAGAAAGACATAAAATCTTCCTTGGCATACTTAGACGGACTTATCGCTGCGAACTTGACATTCCATGCTTCAAGGAGTTCCATCGCCTTATCCATATCTTCACCACCGTCATTCTTCTTGGACAGTGGGATAAGTTCCTTATGCTGTGCTGCCGTCGGATTAACTTCTATGTTGCCAAGTGTATAATCGGAATCGCTTCCGAACTGATTCTGTGTATTGAACACATACATCTCTTCACCGTTAACATTAATCTTAATGTAACGTTCTGTATTCTTACGTGAAAAAAGCTCTGTTCCCATCGTCTCGTTGTCATCCATGCCAACGCTCGACTTTTCCTTATCAAGCACCTTATACCTGTAAGTCTTTGAGCCATCTGCATTAGTAATCTCTTCATAGCCCGGAATCTCTTTGGTATTGCCATCATCATCAGTATACGTAAGCTTTGTCGTGCTGTCGTATGTCGTCTGCGGGCAAAGTATATCATTAAGTGATGTAACCATTCCGTTGACAAGCTTATCAAATCCTGCCATAGTGCTAAGTATTACCGATGGTTCAATATACTTATTGTAGTATTCGGCATCCTTCTCATACTGTGCATAGTCTGCAAGATACTGGGGATCCGTATCACCGCC
>CAMBEF010000273.1 GCA_945865495.1 uncultured Bacteroides sp.
AGCCGGTGACCATACTAAGAATATGCTTGATGCGTCAGACCGTGCAATACAGAACGTACATGAGGGCGCAGACCTAATCAATGCGCTTAAGAGTCAGGCGGAGAATGTTGAGGAAGCAAGCCGTGATACAGAAACCGTAACAGACAAGCTTACGCAGAGGGCAAAAGAAGTTGGAGAGATTGTCGGTTCTATTATGAACATTTCATCACAGACCAATCTTCTTGCGCTTAATGCATCAATCGAGGCGGCAAGAGCGGGAGAAGCAGGGCGTGGCTTTGCGGTTGTTGCAGATGAGATAAGAGAGCTTTCCGAACAGACAAAGGATGCAACGGAACGGATAAGAAGCATAATTGAAGACCTGACTGATGATGTTGAGAGAGTAAGTGAGAGCATAGGCAATTCTGTTGAATCAGTAAGAAAGCAGAATGAGATGATAGATGAGACAAAGGATAAGTTTGAACTGATCAATACTGAGGTTGATGACCTTATTATGGTAATCAGGGGCTTCGACTCAATAATAGGCAATATAGTGAACTCAACGGATGTTATATCAGAGGATATAACCAATCTGTCGGCAACAAGCCAGGAGGTTGCTGCGGCATCAAATGAGGGCTTCAGCCATACTAATGAGGCTGTTGAGAAGATGAATGAAGTATCAGAGCTTCTTAAGAAAATATACGGACTTGCAAGAGAACTTGAACAGTACGAAGCGGAGTCAGCCAATGAACAGACCGGCGAATAGTCCGGAAAAATAACAGAATCAAAGCGTGTCGGAACGCCCCTGAAGAAATGCTAACTCACGGCGGTATTTGACGCGCTTTTCTATTAAGTGGGCGGTCGGTGTCACAATCCTGTATTCGTCAAGGTTGTGGGTAAGATCATTAATCTTGACCTCGCGGGCTATCGGGTTGGCTTTTATTCTGGTAAAATAGGATCCCTCATCCCAGCCCTCTTCCTTGGTTACACAGCGTATGGCTTCTATAATGTGTTCAGGGAAGCCCTCGGCTCTTAAATCATCATATGAGATATCGGTATCTTCAATGACATCATGGAGCATGCCAACAATCTTGGAATCTATGGAACTGCATCTGTATGATACAACAAGAGGATGCTCTATATATGGCATACCTGACATGTCAGTCTGACCTTCGTGTGCTTTGTATGCGATGCGCTTGGCTTTGATAAGAAGAGCCAGAGTGCAGATATCTGCCGGTGTTTTTGTATTAATATCCATATATGGAACTCCTTTCATGAGAGTGCTCATGGAACTGCTCATAAGACTATCTTAGTTCATTTAAAAATTTATGTCAATTTCTAAAAAAATATAAAAAATGTATCGAAATATAAGGTGATAAGTGTTAAAATATTTAAAGTTATAATAGAACAATAATAAGGGAGATAGTAATGAAAAGGACAGCTAGAAGCTTGATATGTGCTGCGTCACTGATGGCATTGGCATCAATGGCAGCGTGTGAATCAAAGACATCGCAGAGTATGGAAGTCGCAGAGGTCATTGAACCGGTAACAGAGGCAGTTGATGAGTCATGGAAGAATGGCAGGAATCTTACAGGCTATGATGTAAGTGATAAGAACGGTGCACGTACACTGTGGGTTGAATTTGGAGAGGAATCAGCGGATATCTATGATGATAAGGGCCAGCTTTTTGGCTCGGTGAATTACGGAGAGCTTAAGGATGCCGATTATTCAAAGCAGGGCTTTGGTTTTGCCGATATAGATAATGACGGCTACCTTGATGCATCCATGCCGGGAATCAAGAACGAATTCGGCAATTATACATATAACTGGATATATAATTTTGTTGAAAGAAAGTTCATGGACAGAACGGCAGAGCTAAGTAATGAGAAGGAAGTGCTGTGGCTTATAGCCAACGGAATTCTCGGCAATAACTCATCAAGACAGATAACACAGATGTTTAATAACAGCGAAGTTGGCGTTGTTAATGGAGTTGTAACGCTTGAGGACAAGAACTGCAAGGCATACGGCATAAGTGATGACGGCAGGGAGGTTGCAAGACTGTATTATGACCAGAACGGCGATTGGTATATAGATGAGGGCTGCAAGGATATTTACAGCATTATGGCAAGTAAGAATGATTCATATATTCTTGACGGAATACTTGCAACATCAAAGGCTAAGTCGATAGCGGCATATACATTGTCTGATTTTTATGCTAATCCATCGGGAGTTGCTACAGCAATAGGCCAGCTCTGGACAGCAGCAGGTGATGCTTCGGTATCAGCTGACTCAATAAGCGGTGCGATTAATTCTGTTGTAAGCGCATACGAGATAGTCATTGATGATAAGGGGACTATAAGAAGAATGCCGGGCGGAACCAATGTATTTGATATGGCTGCCAATCAGCTTGGAATCGACCTTTCTAAGTATGAAAAACTTAAGTAAAGTAGTTTTACTACAATTTTACATACAATTTACAAATTAATGGTTTGGGATTTTACAAACAAATAATATATTAAGTCATGCAAAGAGAAATAAATCAGACAATCTCTTGCATGACTTTTTTGTTTGTATAATATGGAGGAAAAGAAAATGAGACTTAAGAAGTTATTATGTGCATCACTGTCAGTGATGATGGTGGCAGGAGCACTTACAGCATGTGGCAGTTCAGCAGCATCAGATAACGGCAGT
>CAMBEF010000274.1 GCA_945865495.1 uncultured Bacteroides sp.
ATTGCACCGGATGATAAGTATGGGATTGAGGCACTGTCACTTCATAACGATGGTAATGCCGGTGATGCATTAAGCTGCAGCACATCAGGGCATATAGCAATGAATGGACAGGAAGTGTTCAGATTCGCAGTAAGACGGGTACCTGAGGTTATAGAAGAGGTGCTTGGCAAATGTGGTTGGTCAAAAGAAGATGCAGATTTATATGTACTTCATCAGGCCAACATAAGAATAATCCAGTCAGCAGCCAGAAGGCTTGACATAGATATTGACAGATTTGCGGTTAATCTTGATGAGTATGGCAATACATCAGCAGCCAGCATACCGCTTCTGCTTGCACAGCTTGACGAGGAAGGCAGGCTTGAACAGGGAAAAAGAATCGTCTGTTCGGGATTTGGAGCAGGACTGTCATGGGGAGCCGCAGCGCTGACATGGTAACAGAACCAAAATTTAAAATTATGAAATGCAGGAAGAATATATAGCCTGCGGAATGGAGAAAAAGATATGTTAGAGAAAATGAAAGAAATTATTGCACAGCAGCTTGGAGTAGACGAGGAAGAAGTAAAGGCAGAGAGCAGATTCAAGGAAGACCTCAAAGCAGATTCACTTGACCTTTTTGAACTTGTAATGGCACTTGAGGATGAGTACGGGATTGAGATTCCATCAGATGATCTTCAGAATCTTCTTACAGTCCAGAATGTAATGGATTACCTTAAGTCTAAGGGAGTTGAAGCGTAATGAAGACACAGATTACGGAACTGCTTGGAATTGAATATCCTGTAATTCAGGGTGGCATGGCGTGGGTTGCGGATGCGCAGCTTGCAGCCAATGTATCAAAGGCAGGCGGTATTGGATTTATCGGTGCAGCCAATGCACCGGCTGAATGGGTAAGAGAACAGATACATATTGCGAGACAGATAACAGATAAACCGTTTGGAGTAAATGTAATGCTGTTAAGCCCGCATGCTGACGAGGTTGCGGAAGTAGTTGCCGAAGAAAAGGTTGCGGCAGTTACTACGGGAGCCGGCAATCCGGCAAAATATATGGAAATGTGGAAGAACAGCGGTATCAGGGTTATCCCGGTAGTTGCATCAGTCGCACTTGCCAGAATGATGGAAAAATGCGGAGCAGATGCAGTGGTTGCTGAAGGAATGGAGTCAGGTGGACATATAGGCGAACAGACAACAATGTCACTTGTACCACAGGTCGTTGATGCGGTTTCTATCCCGGTCATAGCAGCCGGAGGAATAGGTGACGGAAGAGGAATGGCTGCAGCATTTATGCTTGGAGCGCAGGCCGTACAGATAGGAACAAGATTTATTGTAGCCAAAGAATGTAATGTCCATCAGGCATACAAGGACAGAGTGATTCAGGCAAGAGACATAGATTCGGAAGTCACGGGAAGAAGCACCGGACATCCGGTAAGGTCACTGCGCAATCAGATGACAAGAAAATATCAGGCACTTGAAAAGGAAGGTGCAGGCTTTGAAGAGCTTGAACTGCTCACACTCGGAGCACTCCGCAAGGCTGTAGTTGACGGTGATGTGAAGAACGGAACAGTAATGGCAGGACAGATAGCAGGACTAATCAAAAAAGAACAGACATGCAGTGAGATAATAAAAGAGCTCATGGATGGCATGAGTAATGTAATAGAGCATGTCAGAGGTGAAATATGAAAATAGCATTTATGTTCCCGGGGCAGGGAGCACAGTATGTCGGCATGGGAAGAGATTTTTATGAGAACTATCCCGAGGCAGGAGCTGTTTTTGATATGGCAGGACAGGCGGCAGGATTTGATGTACGTCGTGTATGCTTTGAAGAAAATGATGATATAAACAGAACAGAATACACGCAGGCAGCCATGCTTGCAACGGAATGTGCAATCCTTGAAGTGGTACAGAATATGGGGATTAAAGCAGATACTGCGCTCGGACTCAGTCTTGGGGAGTATGGTGCGCTTGTTGCGGCAGGCGTACTGAACGCATATGATGCAATCAGTATAGTCAGACAGCGAGGAATACTTATGGAACAGGCAGTACCGGCAGGACAGGGAACAATGGCGGCAGTGCTCGGTGCGGATTCAGAGCTTGTTGAGAATGTTCTTGCAGAATGTTCAGGAACAGTAACCATAGCTAATTACAACTGTCCGGGGCAGCTTGTCATCTCAGGAGAGACATATGCGGTACGTGCTGCATCAGAGGCACTCAAATCTGCAGGAATAAAAAGGGTTGTTGAGCTTAATGTAAGCGGGCCGTTCCATTCACCACTTCTTGAACAGGCGGGAGAAAAGCTTGGCAGCGTGCTTGATAATTACACATTTAACAGGCCGGCAATACCATATGTGGCCAATGTAACGGCTGATTATGTGACGGATGAGCCACAGGTAAAAGAACTCCTTATGAAGCAGGTCAGCTCATCAGTACGCTTTGAGCAGTCTGTGAGAAGACTTATCGGAGATGGCACAGATACATTTATTGAGATAGGTCCGGGACATACGCTGTCATCATTTGTTAAAAAGACAGACCGCAGTGTCAATATCATTAATATTGAAAAGACGGAGGATCTTAAGAAGATGGATGTGCTTAATGATTAATAAAAAGGTTGCGCTTGTCACAGGTGCCGGAAGAGGCATCGGAAGGGAGA
>CAMBEF010000275.1 GCA_945865495.1 uncultured Bacteroides sp.
ATAGGCCGGTCCGAAAAGTACATCAAAATCATCGCCATACGTCTCATGAATAGCCTTGGCATAATACTCACCGAGTCTCATAAGCTGTGAACCTGTAACATACGCTCCTGCATTCATAAAAAATGGAGACTTACGTCCGCTCTTCAATGTAAACTCTCCAAACTTTAACACATCACTCTCTACCATGAATTCAATAAATTCCTGCTTGTATGCTTCCATTGTATCCTAAAACCTCCTGTTTATGCGGCTTGGCACCGTTATTGTTATTCTTTATGTAAATCAGAAAAGATTCCAAATATCGTTCACATTTTACCATAAAACTTTATTGGTTTCAATGTGTATTTGAATCCCGGCACAATCCCGGCACACTCCCGGCGCACTGCATATTTGAATCCCGGCGCACTGCTATTGCCAGCACATTGCCGGCTTAAAACAGCACCAACAGTAAAACAACACCAACGAAAAGGTGTGTTTTCCTTTCCGTTGGTGCTATTTATGGTTTTTCCGGTCAATCCAATTTCACAGTCTGTCAGTCAATTTTAAATACCGTAACCAATTCATTCAGTTCCTTATTCATCTTCTCAAGCTCAGAGGCCTTGTCATCAATAATTGAAACTATACTGTTCAACTCCTCTACGCTTGCCATAACCTCCTGACTGCTTGCAGCATTCTCTTCGGAAATTGCTGACAGATTAAGAACGGCTTCATTAATCACATCACGCTGATTGCTGATGTCAGAAACTATATTACTGATTTCCCTGATTTGAACCGTTGTCTCCGTGATGCCGTCATTCAGCACTTTAAAATCAGCTTCTGTCTCCTGTAGCTTATTGTTCTGCTCTCCAATATTAGAGGTTGTATTCTCCATTTTATCAATGATAAGCTTGTAGTTCTCAATCAATGCCTGAAGGCTGTGTTCAATCTCTGAACTGTTGGCTGAGCTCTGATCTGCAAGCTGCTTTATCTCACTTGCTACAACAGCAAAGCCTCTTCCTGCCTCACCTGCTCTTGCTGCCTCTATTGACGCATTAAGGGATAACAGATTCGTCTGCTCTGCAATGTCCTGTATAATACTTAATGCCGAATATATTGATTTGATACTGTTATTAGTTATTTCTATCTGGTTATTAACTTCTGTTACATCATTCATGATTGTCTGGTTCATACTGTGCAACACATTCATGGTGTCAACTACTTTATTCTGTGCTGCCGACATATTCTCTGCCGCCGTAGACAGTTTGTCCCCATTGTCTGCGATTTTCTCTATATCTTTGCCCATATTCTGTATAGATGCTGCAACCTTCTGTGTCTCATCAGCCTGATTCTGCGCACCTTCTGTAACATTACTTATTACATTGGCAATCTCATTAGTTGTACGGCTAAGATTTTGAGAGTTCTGACTCAGGTCTGAAGATATAGTTAAAGAACTCTGCGAAGATGAATTTATCTTCTTTATCAAATCACGTAACTTATTGATTGCTCTGTAAAGTATATTACCAATTCCCGTATACTCGTCGGTATCCTTCTTTATCTTATTATCATATTCGACGCAAAGGTTATTTTCATCCAGTGATTCCGCATAATCCGAAGCAACTGTAAGTTTCTTAAGAATATGTGTTATCTGTGAGATGGCAAGCGTTACAAACACTATCATAATAAGCACTATGCTGATTACCATAGCTCTTACTTTCTGAATTATTATGCTCTGTGCCTTTGCCTTCGGAATTCCTGAGAATACAGCTCCACGCAATTCATTATTCTGTACAAACGGGATATAATATCCGAAATAATCCTCGCCGTTAAACAGAGCATCCGTTACATACAGATTCTCTTTTGTTTTTATAAGCTTGTCTTTTATGGCTGAATCCATCTTTGTGTTAAGTGCGCCATCTATAGATGTTACCGCTCTTACATCGCCATTAAATATCGTAATCTCCGTATCTGTCTCGGCTGCATATGTATCTATCTGCGACTTCATATTATCAGCCTTCATGCCTAAGCTTTCGCTTATTATCTATGCCCCATACGCTGCTGTCTTCAATTCCTTGCCTATCTCATCTTCTATCGTGTTGTACTGGCTGTATCCCGTATATATGCATGAAAATAATGCAATCATTATACACGGAAACAAGATGAATGACAGTATCTTTTCTTTAATCCCATATTTGTACTTCTTCTTTTTACTCTCCATAAATTTTACACTCCTTATATGTATTATTTATGGATTAATTTTATCACCTAGAGCAGGTTTTGCGCAATATAGAATTAGTTCAGGATTACCGCATGCAAAACGGGAGATTTTCTGTTACGAAAACCTCCCGTTGTAAATATTGGTACTGATAGTTTTGATAGCATTTTTAACAAGCGGAATATTGATTATTGCTACTGTGATAACAGCCTCCGGTATAAGATAAAGTCCGTTATATAATATTGAGTACACAACAGCACCCATATTATAATCAGCGGCATATTCACCGAAGAATATCCATCCCGAAATAAATGCAAAGAAGTATCTTCCAAGTACACTTATTATATACCTGACAGTAAGTGCATTTTTCTTTCTAAATACCAGACCGGATAA
>CAMBEF010000276.1 GCA_945865495.1 uncultured Bacteroides sp.
AAGTATCTTCTTGGTACTTCAATGGCAAGACCTGCAATTGCCAAGAGACTCGTTGAGATTGCACGTAAGGAAGGTGCTTCTGCCATCTGCCATGGTGCAACAGGTAAGGGTAACGATCAGGTTCGTTTTGAGCTTGCAATTAAGGCTCTCGCTCCTGATATCAAGATTATCGCTCCTTGGAGAAATGATAAGTGGACTCTTAAGTCACGTGAAGATGAGATTGAGTACTGCAGACAGCATGGAATTAATCTTCCATTCTCAGCTGATAACAGCTACAGCCGTGACCGTAACTTATGGCATATCAGCCACGAAGGTCTTGAGCTTGAGGATCCTGCCAATGAGCCTAACTACAAGCACCTGCTTGTACTTGGCAACAGCCCTGAAGAAGCTCCTGATGAAGGCGAATATGTTACTATGACATTTGAAAAGGGTGTTCCTACATCAGTTAACGGCGAGAAGATGAAGGTTGCTGATATCATCCGTACACTTAACAAGCTCGGTGGCAAGCATGGTATCGGTATCATTGATATCGTAGAGAACCGTGTTGTTGGCATGAAGTCTCGTGGTGTATATGAGACACCTGGCGGAACAATCCTTATGGAAGCTCATCAGCAGCTTGAGGAACTTATTCTTGACCGTGACACATATGCAGTTAAGAAGAACATCGGCAACAAGCTTGCTCAGGTTGTATACGAAGGTAAGTGGTTCACTCCTCTTCGTGAAGCTCTTCAGGCTTTCGTTGAGTCAACACAGCAGTATGTTACAGGTGAAGTTAAGTTCAAGCTTTACAAGGGCAACATCATTAAGGCCGGAACAACTTCTCCATATTCACTTTATAACGAGTCAATTGCTTCATTTACAACAGGCGACATGTATGATCACCATGATGCAGAAGGCTTCATTAACCTGTATGGTCTTTCATGCAAGATTAGAGCCATGAAGCACAAGGAACTCGAGAATAAGAAGTAATTAATTATGATTAATTTACCTAATGGCGGAATCGCAACTGAGATGACAATGGATCTTGAAGCTTTGAGGCAGCAGACAACAGCTGTTGCCAACGAGCTTCTTGCCGTTGCGCATCTTGAAAAGGATGACATTCTTGTTGTCGGATGTTCATCCAGTGAAATAGCAAAGCATAGAATCGGCACTTTTTCAAGTGAAGAGATTGGAAAGACTGTTTTTAACGCGCTTAATGATGTATGCAAGGCTAACGGTATTTTTCTTGCCACACAGTGCTGTGAGCATCTTAACCGTGCTATCATCGTTGAAAAGGAATGTGCAAAGCTGTACCGTCTTACACGCGTGAATGTTCGTCCGAAGCTTAAGGCTGGCGGTTCATTCTCAACAGCTGCATATAATGGTTTCGATAATCCGGTTGCCGTTGAATATATTCAGGCTCAGGCAGGAATTGACATCGGTGATACACTTATCGGGATGCACCTCGCTCCCGTGGCTGTTCCTGTCCGCACTGCCGTTTCTTCTATCGGAAACGCGCATGTTGTATGTGCAAGAACACGTGCCAAGTATATCGGCGGCGAACGTGCATGCTATGAATCATCACTTGCATAAGGATGTTTTTTGCAAGAAGCATTTTAAGATTAATATTCTTAATATAAAAAATAGCAAAATAAGTTTATGTATTTTACATTGAATCTTATCTTGCTATTTTTTATATCTTATCCAGCTATTTTTACTGTACTATGTGTACATCCATCTGATTAAACGGAATCTCAATTCCGTTATCGTCAAACGTTTCCTTATAACCTTCCAGCAAGGCAAATCTCACATTCCAATAATCAGAGGTCATAACCCAGCATCTTGTCTCAAGTGTGACACAGCTGTCATCAAGTGACTTGACAACCACCATGATATCTTTGTCTGTAAGCACGCCGGCCTGCTTATTCATGGCATCAAGCAGAAGCCTTTTGGCAAGCTTGAGATCTGATGAATATCCTATTCCAATCTGGATATCAAGACGCCGCTGCGGCTGCGATGCAACATTTACAATACTTGAATTAGAAAGCGTTCCATTAGGGATAGTTACCATTTTGTTGTCAATAGTAATAAGCTTTGTATAAAGAAGGTCTATTGTTGTAACATTGCCTTCGTATCCTCCTGCAACAATATAATCTCCTACTGCAAACGGCTTGAACAGCAGGATTAATATACCGCCTGCCACATTGGCGAGACTTCCCTGCAATGACATACCAAGCGCGATACCCGCTGAACCAAGTACTGCGATAAATGACGTTGTATCAAAGCCGAGTATATCTATTATCATTATCACAAGCACTACATTACCGGCAAATCTGGATAATGACAGCATGAATTTGGTAACACCCTCATCCAGCCTGCTTCTGTCAAGCGCCTTTCCAAGCACCTTAAGAAGTGTCTTAAGTATCTTCTTTCCGATTACCCATACAATCAGGGCCCAGACAATCGTTCCTACTGTACTTGCACACCACTCAACAAATTTATCAAATATCGTCTTCAAATCATTCATTGTAAAGAATCGCTGTGTCTCCTCAACAACTTCTTTGACATCCTTCACT
>CAMBEF010000277.1 GCA_945865495.1 uncultured Bacteroides sp.
TGTCTGTTTACAAGTGTGCGGGCACCGATGATTGTACCTGAACCTATATCAGCACCGCTCATAACGAATGCCTGATATCCAACCCAGACATGGCTGCCTATATTAATGCTGAGTTTGCCTGACCGGATGTTATCAGGATTCAGATTAACCCTATCTCCTGAATCAATATCGAATATTGCATGCCCGTCACCGCCAAGACAGGTGATTTTACTTGAGAACATACAGTCCCTGCCAATATTTATATTAGTAAACGGCGTTCCTGTTACAATAACGCAATTATCTGCAAAAGTAGAGCCCTCTCCAATCGAAATAACAGAACAGTCAAAGCATGACGAATTCAGTTTGTCAGCACGGATGTTATTCTTAAATGTAAGGGCAGACTGATTGTGCACAAACGCAAGCAGACGCTGGTTAAAATTACAGTTCTCATATATTTTAATCTCAGAAGCATGTGCAAAAAAATGTGCCTGAACTTTTTCGCTTCGTATTGAAGCCGCATTATGATAAATGTCCGAAAATGTGCCAATAAAATTATTAAGACAGAATTGTTCAGCTTCAGGTACAAAGCAGCCGGATGGCTGGCTGAATCCTATTTCCCATAATAATTTCAGAAGTATGCTGTCACGTGTAAGGTGTGCAATCACTATAAAATATTCAGCATTTTTTTTGCGCAGTTTTGAAAGCTTATGGCAAAGACGCTGATTTCTTGTAACAGCGTCAGAATATTTTATGTAGGAAGTGCATGGTATGCCTAATTCTTCTTTGCAATAATCATAAACTTCCTCTGATTCACATATCAAAATTAATTTGCGCGAGCCGTTCAGTGTTTTTATTTTATTGGAATTATTATTTAATAAGCACATTTCCACAGATGACTGAAGCTGATGTATATAATCGCTCTCAAGTACGGCTGTCTGTGCTGAATCTACGCATCTGTTGAGATAATCATAATATTCCTTTGTATAAGAAATTCCGCCTACATCATTATAGCGTGGACCGCCAAGCACAAAATCAGTGCGGTTAATCACCTGGCAATGCATTATATCACAAAGCTTTTTAAAGCACCTTTCAGAGAATGCATTAATGTCAGATACTTTTTGAGGAAACGGACTGTTATTTATGGAATTATCAACCTTATATCTGAATGGAATATACGGATTGAAAAGAACAGTCCTTGATACATCAAGAGCACGTAATTCGGAAGCTAATCTTGTAACCTCGGCTGTAAGCTCAGCATCGTTCCATTCAAGAGGCTTTATAATAATCTCATTTTTTATGGAACATCTGGTTCTGGCAATGATTGATTCCTTTATGTATGCAATATTATTCCTGAATATATCATTATAAGTACATCTGAAAATACGGCCGTCAGTAAGCGTGCACTGCCATATATCTTCAGCAGAGTCAGCAAAGTCGATAAAAAGACGTTCATAACGTGTTTTAGCAAGAACCTGTAGCACCGACTTATTAAGATCCATTATTAAAATATCTTTGCGGTATGAATTCTTTTCTTTGATATTCCAGCGTTCGTTTGCTTTGAACAGAGAATCAGAATTAATGGAAAAGAGAGAGATTCCGACTATTCTTTTAATATTGTCATTATGATTCCCGGCTTTTGAACTGACAACAGCGTCATCTATAATTCTGGAGCCTAAAGTAGCAATCTTCATGTATATACACTCCCGGTTAATTCTATAACTTCTTTATAAGATGTGCAGGATGACCTGCAATTAATGCAGCACAATCAAAACTTTTGTTCACAAGTGATTTGTCACGTACGATTGATTTATCAGAGATAAATGAACCGGATAAAACAAAGCAGTCTTTTCCTATTGTAGCATTAGAACCAATGGTTATAATATGTTTTTCTTCTGCTGAGTTATTCAGGTCGTAGTTAATATTCTCACCGGTGTCGACACTTATTATTGCGTGCCCATCACCGTTGAATATTACTGTATCATCACCTACTACTGTATTATCTCCGATATAGGTGCTGTCAAAGAAACTGCATCTTATATGTACATTATTGCCAAAATTAACATTATCGCCAATTATAACTTTGCCGCCATCATAAATTGTTGATGTAATAACTTTGTTTTTGGAGGTAAATGTCCTTTTGCCAATTGCAAGAGTAACGTCATTAAGAATTATAAAGCGCAGCTGTTCATTAAATGCATGGACTCCGTGCCCTATTGACACATGAGATCCGCCGCCCTTGACTTCAAGAGTAACCGGAGATTCAGCCAGGATGTGATTATTATAGCAATCGGTATATTCCCCGACAAAATTCTTAAGTGTGTATGGCTGATGAATAGCTGTTATGCAGTCGGACTGCATTGCAAAACCACATGTCCATACAGCTTTAAGCACTTCAGTGCCTGTATATACATGCGGAACTACACATATATAATCTTTGTACTGATAAGCAGTTTTATTAAGCTGTTCATATACGGATTCAAATGTTGATTCAGCAGTATAATGTATGCGCTTTGTTACAATAATGCCGTATAATTTTTTAAGCCAGTATTCGTAGGCAAGATTATCTCCGATAAG
>CAMBEF010000278.1 GCA_945865495.1 uncultured Bacteroides sp.
CACTGTGCGCAATAGTTATAGTTATTGCACTTACAGGATGTGAAGACGCACAGGTTGTCGGAGTTAATATTGCCGTTGCACTTCTGGCACTTATATATTCGATTGTTGAATATCTGGTTGTTACAGTTATAAAGGGATGCCATACGGATAAAGAATGACATGCACATAAGGTTGACATTATGTTACAGGGCGTTTATATTAAAAAGCGGTCGCAAGGCGCATATTAATATAAGCGCCCCAATTTTATGTTTACGCGGGCATATAGCACATATGGCACGGAATACGATGCGCCCAGACTTCAAAATGCGTAAATACCAGCATAAGGGAATGGAGACAATTATGAAAAAAACATTTAGAAAGTTATTATGCACAGCCATGGCTGCAATAATGTGTATGTCGGTCATGTCAGGATGCGGACAGAAAAACGCTCAGAGTAATGAGAACTCAGAGCAGCAGGGACAGCCGGATGCAGTACAGCAGACAGAAGCTTATACAAAGCAGAATATAACCGTTGCTGCACTTAAGGGACCTACAGCAATCGGAATGGCACAGATTATGAAGAATGCCAAAGAGGGAAAGGCAGAGAATAATTACACATTCAGAATAGCAGGGACGGCGGATGAGTTCACTGCAGACCTCATTAAAGGCGATGTGCAGATTGCAGCACTTCCTTGTAACGCCGCAGCTACGCTTGCCAATAAGACTAACGGCAAGATTCAGGTAATGGGTATAAATACCCTTGGTGTCCTCTATATTCTTGATACAGGCAGCAGCGTCCAGAATATATGGGATCTTAAGGGCAAGAAGATATATGCAACCGGCAAGGGAACAACTCCGGAATATACATTGAGATATCTTCTTAAGTCAGCAGACATTGACCCTGACGTGGATGTAACTATTGAGTTCAAGTCAGAGCCTTCGGAGGTCGCAGCAATTATGGCATCAGGGGACAACGAGGTTATAGCGATGCTTCCACAGCCATACGTGACAACGGTTGTAACACAGAACACGAATACTAATGTAAGAATAGCCCTTGATGTAACAGAAGAGTGGGAGAAGCTTGCCGGTAAGGACAGTACGGTAGTCACGGGTGTTGTTGCCGTTAATGCTGAATTTGCAAAAAATAATCCGCAGGCAGTTGCAAAGTTCATGGAGGAATACAGGAAGTCAACTGATTATGTAAACTCCAATATCGACGGTGCCGCACAGATTATGGAAGATGAGGGAATCTTCAAGGCAGCAATAGCCAAAAAAGCAATACCTTACTGCAATATTACATTTATCACGGGCAAAGAGATGAAAACAAAGATAACCAGCTATCTCAGTGTGCTTAATTCACAGAATCCGGCATCAATAGGCGGGGCAATGCCTAATGATAATTTTTACTATATTACGGATTAGCATAATATTAATGCCGCTATGTAAAAAAATAGTTGATAAATTTGTATCTTTATATTAAAATATTAAAAGATGTGTACTTTTTGAAATTATTCAGAGAGAATATTCAAGAGACAATTCGCGCAATATGAATGGAGGAATTAGTTTTTATGGTAGTTGCAGGCGATTTTAAGAACGGCATTACAATTGAGTATGAGAACAATATCTGGCAGGTAATCGAATTCCAGCATGTTAAGCCTGGTAAGGGTTCACCTTTCGTAAGAACAAAGTTAAAGAACATCAAGAGTGGTGGTGTTATCGAGAAGTCATTCAGACCAACAGAGAAGTTCCCACAGGCTCATATCGAGAGAAAGGATTATCAGTACCTTTACGCTGATGGAGACCTTTACAACTTCATGGATGTTGAGACATATGATCAGATTGCTCTTTCTAAGGACAACGTAGGCGATTCACTTAAGTTCGTTAAGGAGAACGAGATGGTTAAGCTCGTATCACACGCAGGCGAAGTATTCGCAATCGAGCCACCTCTGTTCGTAGAGCTTGTTATAACAGAGTCAGAGCCGGGTGTTAAGGGCGATACAGCAACAGGCGCAACAAAGCCGGCTGTAGTTGAGACAGGTGCAACAGTTATGGTACCTCTCTTCGTTAACCAGGGCGATACAATCAAGATTGACACAAGAACTGGCGAGTACCTCTCAAGAGTTTAATTTTCAGACAGTTCTATAAGAGTTAAAATGCAAGGCTGTACGCTGGAAGCCGCTTGAATGGCGGATGGAGTGTGCAGTCTTGTTTTTATGTGTGTTTGTAAAAAAGTGGATTAATATGTGTGCGGTAACATACACGTAACATACAAATCAATAGTACAATTTTTTAAGTTCGTCAACAGTGATATATTACATGGTATGTGGGAAAATCAAACAATCAGGGGAAAGAAGAACATAGAACTTGCAAAGTATCAAGGAATATGAGAGATTTAAGCCGAATTGTGCGATAGCCCAGATTTGACAGCGTCTTATTAATGGAAAAGATATCAAAAAACATGATAGAACATTTGCAAAGTACACGAATCAGTATCTGCGAAATATAATTATCCGAAAGAGGCAAGGGAATAATAATATCGTGAATTTGTATAAGACAGTCCG
>CAMBEF010000279.1 GCA_945865495.1 uncultured Bacteroides sp.
AGTACAGCAACCATCAGCCGTGTCAACCGTATGCTGAATGGCGGAACCGGAATGCTTGAAAAATCCTTCAGGCGTCTGGAAGAGAGTGAAGAAAAACCGGAAAGCGAAAAAATCGATAATTGAAAGGAGAATTGATATACAGATGAAACAGTTAATGTTGGGTAATCAGGCATTTGCCAGAGGATTGTACGAAGCAGGGTGCAGTGTTGTATCCAGTTATCCCGGAACTCCAAGTACGGAAGTCACCGAGGAAATTGCAAAGTACGATGAAGTATATTGCGAGTGGGCGCCAAATGAGAAGGTCGCAATGGAAGTTGCCTTTGGAGCCTGTCTGGCAGGAAAAAGAAGCTTCTGCGGCATGAAACATGTGGGTCTTAATGTAGCGGCGGATCCGCTCTATACATGTTCATATACAGGTGTTAATGCAGGAATGGTTATCTGTGTAGCCGATGATGCAGGCATGCATTCTTCCCAGAACGAGCAGGATTCACGTCATCATGCGATTGCATCCAAGGTACCTATGCTTGAGCCGTCTGATTCGGAAGAGGCACTGAATTTTGTCAGAACAGCATATGAAATTTCTGAAACCTATGATACTCCTGTTATAATAAAAATGTGTACCAGGATAGCTCATTCCCAGAGTGTTGTGACACTGGGCGAGCGCGTGGTTCCTGAAAAAAAGCCATACGAAAAAAATATTAAGAAATATGTAATGATGCCCGGCAATGCCATTCCGAGGCATCCATTCGTAGAAGAGCGTACCGCAAAGCTGACCGAATATGCTGAGACAAGCCCACTGAATCGTGTTGAGATGGGCGGGACTTCAGTCGGTATAATTACTTCTTCTACAAGTTACCAGTATGCGAAAGAGGTTTACGGCGACAATGCCAGCATCCTCAAACTCGGTATGGTAAACCCTCTGCCGGTGAAACTGATTATGGACTTTGCGGCAAAAGTGGACAAACTCATTGTCATAGAAGAGCTGGATCCTGTTATCGAGAATCATTGCAGACAGCTTGGCCTTAAATTGTCAGGAAAAGATCTGCTTCCAATCTGCGGGGAGTTTTCACAGAATCTAATTGCCGAAAAGACCGCCGGGAAAAAAGCAGAGTTCTGTTCTCTTGGCGAACAGCTTCCGGGAAGACCTCCTGTAATGTGTGCAGGCTGTCCTCACAGAGGTTTATTCTATACGCTTTCCAAGAATAAGTGTACAGTCCTTGGAGATATAGGATGCTATACCCTCGGTGCGGTTGCTCCGCTGGCTGCCATGGACATGACTCTCTGCATGGGCGCTTCCATTAGTGCAGTTCATGGATTTAACAAGGCCGCCGGCAAGGAAAGCGAAGGCAAGACTGTAGCTGTAATCGGTGATTCCACATTCATGCATTCCGGCATGACAGGACTTGCCAATGTTGCATATAACCAGAGTAATTCTACCGTTATCATCCTGGATAATTCCATTACAGGTATGACGGGGCATCAACAGAATCCTACCACCGGATATAATATCAAAGGTGAACCTGCAGGAAAGATTGATCTTGAGGCATTGTGCAAAGCCATGGGCTTTAACAGGGTATCCGTAGTTGATCCTTATAATCTGGATGAATGTGACCGGGTATTAAAGGAAGAGCTTGCAGCAGAAGAACCGTCTGTAATCATAAGCCGCCGTCCGTGTGCACTTCTTAAGTATGTAAAACATAAAGCTCCGCTGAAGGTTGAATCTGATCTTTGTGTCGGATGCAAATCCTGTATGCGCCTCGGATGTCCGGCAATCAGTATAAAAGAAAAAAAAGCTGTAATTGATACGACACAGTGCGTAGGCTGCGGTGTATGTCAGCAGCTGTGCAAGTTTGATGCATTGCAGAGCGGGGAGGAATAGGAAAATGACAAAGAATATAATGATTGTTGGTGTAGGCGGACAGGGTTCCCTCCTTGCCAGCAAAATTTTAGGACATCTTCTTCTTAACGAGGGGCATGATGTAAAGGTATCCGAGGTACATGGCATGAGTCAGCGCGGTGGAAGCGTGGTTACATATGTAAGGTTTGGTGATAAGGTTTACTCACCTATTATAGACAAAGGCGAGGCAGACTTCATTGTTTCCTTTGAAAAACTTGAAGCGGCGCGTTATGTGGAATATCTTAAAAAAGGTGGACGTATCGTTGTAAATACACAGGAAATTGACCCTATGCCGGTAATCACAGGTGCTGCAGCTTATCCGGAAAACCTGATTGAAAAAATGAAAGCAAAGGGAATAGCAGTTGAAGCCATGGATTGTCTTTCTCTTGCAGAACAGGCAGGCTCTTCAAAGGCAGTAAACCTGGTTCTCATGGGGAGACTTTCAAGATTTTTTGATATGCCTGAAGAAAAATGGCTCAGCGCAATTGAACAGTGCGTTCCGGCCAAATTTGTAGAGATGAATAAAAAAGCATTTGCTCTCGGAAGAGGTTAATGATAAACAACTAGTTATAAACGACAAGGAGATTTAAAAGAGATGAGCAGATATTATCAACCGGAGATTGAGTGCG
>CAMBEF010000280.1 GCA_945865495.1 uncultured Bacteroides sp.
AGGTGACGGTACTACAACAGCTACAGTTCTTGCACAGGCAATGGTTAATGCAGGTATGAAGAATCTTGCAGCAGGCGCTAATCCAATCATCTTAAGAAGAGGTATGAAGAAGGCTACTGACTGCGCAGTTGAAGCTATTGCACATATGAGTGAGAAGGTTACAGGCAAGGATCAGATTGCAAAGGTTGCATCAATCTCAGCAGGTGACGAAGAAGTAGGCCAGATGGTAGCAGACGCAATGGAGAAGGTTTCTAACGATGGTGTTATTACAATCGAGGAATCTAAGACAATGAAGACAGAACTTGACCTTGTAGAAGGTATGCAGTTCGACAGAGGTTATATCTCAGCATATATGGCAACAGATATGGATAAGATGGAAGCAGTTCTTGATAATCCATATATCCTTATTACAGATAAGAAGATTTCCAATATTCAGGAGATCCTTCCAATCCTTGAGCAGATTGTACAGAGTGGCTCAAAGCTCCTTATTATTGCAGAGGATGTTGAGGGCGAAGCTCTTACAACACTTATTGTTAATAAGTTAAGAGGAACATTTAATGTTGTAGCTGTTAAGGCTCCGGGATATGGTGACAGAAGAAAAGAGATGCTTAAGGATATCGCTATTCTTACAGGCGGTCAGGTAATCTCAGAAGAACTCGGACTTGAGCTTAAGGATACAACAATGGATATGCTCGGCAGAGCTAAGTCTGTTAAGGTTCAGAAAGAGAACACAGTTATCGTTGACGGTGAAGGCAACAAGGCTGATATCGATGCAAGAGTTGCACAGATTAAGGCTCAGATTGAAGAGACAACATCAGACTTCGATAAGGAGAAGCTCCAGGAAAGACTTGCAAAGCTTGCAGGAGGTGTAGCTGTTATCAGAGTAGGTGCTGCTACTGAGACAGAGATGAAGGAAGCTAAGCTTCGTATGGAAGATGCCCTTAATGCTACAAGAGCAGCAGTTGAGGAAGGTGTTATCTCAGGTGGTGGTTCAGCATATATCCACGCATCTAAGGAAGTTGCAAAGCTTGCTGCTTCACTTACAGGAGATGAGAAGACAGGTGCTGAGATTATTCTTAAGGCACTTGAAGCTCCACTGTTCCATATTGCTAACAATGCAGGACTTGAAGGCGCTGTTATTATCAACAACGTAAGAGAGTCTGAGGTTGGTACAGGATATGATGCTCTTAATGAGAAGTATGTGAACATGGTTGAGGCCGGTATCCTTGACCCTGCTAAGGTTACAAGAAGTGCTTTACAGAATGCTACAAGTGTTGCATCTACACTCCTTACAACTGAAGCTGCCGTTGGAACAATCAAGGAAGATACTCCGGCAATGCCAGCAGGTGCCGGCATGGGCGGAATGATGTAATCCAATCCGGTCAGAATAATATATAATATAATGTGTACCTGACAGGTGCACGGGAATTATACCTGGCGCAGTTGAAGCTGCGTCAGGTATTTTTTATGTATTCACAGTTGACATAAGGCACAAAAAGGCGTATACGTTAATGTTGAAAAAGTGAGGAAATGTGTATGAAAGAAAAATGTAAAACAATGTTTGCAAAGCTTCTGTCGGAAAAGCAGATGTCAGAAGCATTTATCAACAGCATATTTCTTGCATTGTCGGGCGGATTTCAGGATGCGTATACATATAATACGCGTGATAAGGTATTCTCGAATGCCCAGACAGGCAATGTTGTGCTGATGAGCCAGTATTTTATGGATGGTGACTGGAGCCGGGCTCTGCATTATTTTGTCCCGCTGATTGCATTCGGACTTGGAGTATTCTTTGCGGAGAGAGTGCAGAACAGGTTCAGATATGCACAGAAGCTGCACTGGAGACAGGGGATACTTCTGCTGGAGATAATTATTCTCGGGCTTGTAGGGTTCATACCAACTGATTTTAACATGGCGGCAACAACGCTTGTGTCATTTGCATGCGCAATGCAGGTTCAGACATTCCGTAAAGTGAACGGATATTCATATGCAAGTACTATGTGTATAGGTAACCTGCGAAGCGGAACAGCGGCACTTTCCCTCTATATGAGAGAGAAAGATTCCGAAAAGTTAAGACAGGCAGCGTATTATTTTGGAATAATATTCTTCTTTGCAATAGGTGCCGGAATCGGAGGCGTAATGTCTGTAAGATACGGAATACACGTAATATGGATGTCAGTCGCACTGCTTCTCATAAGTTTCTGCCTTATGTTTATTGAAAAACTGAGATAGATTTGCATGTTTAATGGAGGATTAAATATGAATAGGGATTTGACAAAGGGTAATCCGTCGACAGAGCTGGTTAAGTTCTCACTTCCGCTGCTTGGAAGTATGATATTCCAGCAGCTGTATAATATTGCTGACAGCTTTGTCGCAGGTAAGTTTATCCATGAAAATGCTCTTGCAGCAGTAGGCAACTCATATGAGATAACGTTGATATACATAGCATTTGCATTTGGATGTAATATGGGATGCTCGGTTATAGTATCCAATCTGTTTGGCGGTAAAAGATATTCGGAGATG